>CBIHOP010000330.1:0-3852 GCA_966211385.1 uncultured Bacteriovorax sp. | reverse complement strand
CACGCTCAATCTCCTATTGAAAGCAGTGATCAGTTAAATGCTAAAATCATCTGGATGAGCCAGGAAGCTGGATTAAGCGGAAGAAGATACCTTCTTAAGCTTGCTAACCAAACAACGAATGCTACGATCAGTAAATTTCATCATAAAATAAACATCTCAACGAATATTCATGAAGTATGTGAAAGTTTAAATTTAAATGACATCGCTGAATGTAATATCTCATTGGCAAAACCGCTGGCATTTACGACTTTTAAAGAAGAAAAATCGACTGGTGCGTTTATCTTAATTGATCTTTACACTAATCAGACTGTAGCCGCTGGTTTAATTCAAAATAACCTTCGTACTTCGCAAAACATTCACAAACAAAGTCATACAATCACCAGAGCTAGCAGAGAAACTCTCAACCAACATAAAGGAAGAGTTATCTGGTTTACAGGACTTTCTGGTTCCGGAAAATCAACGATTGCTAACGCTCTTGAAGTTAAGCTTCATTCTATGGGTTACAGAACATTTATTCTTGATGGGGATAACGTTCGTCATGGGATTAATAAAGATCTTGGTTTCACGGATGCAGACAGAGTTGAAAATATTCGCAGGATTGCTGAAATCGCCAAGCTTATGCTGGACGCTGGATTAATTGTTATCACTTCGTTCATTTCTCCATTCAAACAAGAACGTGAAATGGCCAAAGATATGATCGGAATTGATGACTTCTTTGAAATTTATGTAAATACTCCGTTAGAAATTTGTGAAGAACGTGATCCTAAAGGACTGTATAAAAAAGCTAGAAAAGGAGAAATTGCAAACTTCTCAGGGATAACAAGTGTATATGAAAAACCAGATACACCTGACCTTGTTATCAATACTCAAGATGTTGATCTTGAAAAAATCGTTATCGATCTTACGCAAAAACTATTATCATAATGTAATGATAAAATTTTTAAAGTTATCAAATTATACTAATAAGCTTAAATTTTTAGCTTTTCTTTTTCTTTCCCCTGTTGTTCGCAACTGGGAAAGAAAATATATACATTTCTATGGCAATCAAAGTTTGAAGCATCAGCCAATTTTCATTATTGGTGCGCCTCGGACTGGTTCAACCATTCTTTATCAATACTTCACTAATTCTTTTGATGTCACATATATCGATAACTTTGCATCACAATGGTATCGAAATCTTTTTTTTGGTGTGTGGTTAAGTAATAAAATTTTTAAAACTAAGCCACATGACAATTTTGAAGCGGAACATGGTGATACATTTGGCTCGCATGCACCGAGTGAATGCGGTAATTTTTGGTATCGTTGGCTTTCGATGGATTTTGATTATTTGGAAGCTGATTCAATCGACGAAAAAGTCGTACAGGAAATTAGAATAGAAATTACAGCTATAATTAATTTCTACAACAGGCCTTTTGTTTTTAAAAATTTAAATTGTGGTCAAAGACTGCAGCTTTTAAAAAGGGCATTTCCTCAGGCAAAATTTGTATTCGTAAGAAGAGATCCTCGCTTCGTTGTTAACTCTTTAGTTAAATCCCGAAAGGAAGCTAACGTTCCAGCTTCACAGTGGTGGAGTGTAAAACCACCTCAGTTTAAAGAATTAATGAAACTTCCAGAAATGGATATGTGTGCAGCTCAAGTCTACTATATTGAAAAGCAAATACTTAACGACTTGAAACTCTTCAATGACAAAGATATATTTACCATACACATGAAAGATATGAATTTAAATACAGTTAACGCATTAGCAACTGGTTTAGGTCTCTCTTTCAAAAAAAGTAATAAGTTTCCGACATTTTATAAAGATGATCTGGAACGAATTAAAAAGAACATCGAATTATTACAAAAAGCCACTGACCAGTATGATTTTGATAGAGAATTGTTTGAGTGAAAGAAAAATATCGCGAGTTATGTAAAACTGAAGTATCGATTCCCATCTTTTCTCAAGATTGGTGGCTCGATGTGACTGCAGGAAAAGATAACTGGGATGTGGCAGTCGTACTAAAAAATAATGAAATTATCGCTTCTCTTCCTTATGTATTAAGAAAAAACAAATCACTTACATTTTTAGAACAACCACCTTTAACTCAAAACCTCGGTCCCTGGATTAAACCGAGTGATACGAAATACAGTAAAAAACTTTCGAATGAGAAAGATTATCTGCAATCGTTAATCGATTCACTTCCTACATTTGATCACTACGAACAAAACTGGCATCACTCGCAAACTAATTGGCTACCGTTTTACTGGAAGGGGTTTTCACAAACTACCAACTTCACTTATACGTTGTCCCAGATTGATAATCACGATCTTCTTTGGAAAAACATGCAGGACAACATCAAGAGTGACTGCAAAAAAGCGGCAACTAGATTCCAGCTCATCGTGGATCCAAATCCAACACTGGAAGAATTTTTGATACTGAATGAAATGACTTTTAAAAAGCAAGGCTTGCCTCTTCCTTACAGTGAAGAATTTATTCGGAAAGTTAATGAAGCATGTAAAGAGAATTCTTGCCGTCAGATTATCATTGTCAGAGACCCGGAAGGAAAAGCTCATGCCGGTGCATATATTATTTGGGACAAAATGAGTGCTTATTATTTAATGGGCGGAATTAATCCTGATCTTAAAACCAGCGGTGCAATGAGTATGTGTCTTTGGGAAACGATCAAATTCGCTTCAACATTTACTACTAATTTTGATTTTGAAGGTTCAATGATCGAACCAATAGAACGTTTTTTCAGAGGATTTGGGGCTATTCAAACGCCTTACAATCGCGTTTTCAAAACCCCTTCTCGGATTGTTAAAATTAAAAAATTTCTTTCTTCACTATGAATTACTATTCTCGTGAATAGCGACACTGATTTCTCTGGCCTGCACTCTTATATCTGGAACAGCAGTAATTTCCCAATGAGAAGCTTTTGATGTTGGTCCGGCAATCCATAAACGTGGAGCACCTGTATTGATGTATCCATAACCGTTAGTAGAAAATTTAATTCCGTTAATGTTGCTGTTTTTTAATAGCGACTGATCAATTTTCGCTCCAGTGGCAACGATAACATGATCAAATCCTTCTTTGTTTATCTTAGATTGAAATCCTTTGATGACTTTCAATTTTCCAGAATTGAGATCTTCTTTAATAATTTCATTGATTGATTCAGGAACTCTGTGGCGAATAATTTCCCAGTATGGTCTCACATAACGAACAAATTGTTTCTTCTCTGCCGAATTCCAGTTCGTCCAAACTTCTTTGATCTGAGTTCTGACTTCATTGGCAATATCCTGCCATGAATAAGTTCCCGTTGAATGAATTGATCTTAAATCTTTAATAATTTTTATCGGTGCAACTCCTTTTAACTGTGGAAAATTTTCTACCGGTTTTGTCTTAGCATGTGGAAGTGGTAATAAACCTCTGCGAGACATCATCGTAAATTTAATGTCAGGAGTATTTCTAAAACGTTTCCAGTAATCAATTGCTGTTAACCCAGCTCCTACGATTAAAACGTTCTCGCCGCCTTTTAATTGCAGTTTCTCAATTTCATTCTCAACATCGATTCCATAGCCCGTACTTATGACTAGAAAATCAGCTTCGAAATTTCCATCGTCTGTTTCAACAATATAGCTCAAAGAGTTTTGAACAATCTTATTAGCTTTAGTTTGAACATGTTTAATTGGAGCATTTTTTAATAAATACTCAACGTAGTTTCCAAAAATTTTTCTCGGAACAAAAGGCCAGTGCTTAAAATCTTCTTTAGTAAAACGATTTTCAAATAAGTATGATTCGAAATGTTTGGGATCACGGGCAAGAAGTCCCATATTCTCAACAGGAACATTTAAAAGATTTTCGTTATCGATTGT
>CBIHOP010000329.1:0-3862 GCA_966211385.1 uncultured Bacteriovorax sp. | reverse complement strand
GGACTGATCGTTCTCAATATCCTCGGTGCTTATCTTTGGAAAAAAGGTATGGATACTTATGTGGGGACAGGCGCATGATTAAAACATTAAAGAAATACGCTGCTCTTTACGCCTCTATGTTTAAAGCGAGTTTTATTGCTGATCTAGAATATCGCGCGAATTTCTTTTCAAGAATACTCACAGATATTTTTTGGTATGTGGCCCAGATACTTACATTTGAAGTTCTCTACCAGCATACGGAAAAAATTGGCGATTGGAATGTCTATCAGATGCGAGTTTTTCTCGGAATCTTGTTTGTCATTGATGCTTTCTACATGATCATCATTCATGAGAATCTAGAAAATCTTTCGGAAAAAGTTCGCAAAGGTGATCTCGATCTTCTGCTCGCGAAACCTGTCAACTCGCAATTTATGATTACTTTACAGAAGGCCAATACCGCACTTTTTGGAAATTTAATCATTGGTACGAGCTGGTTGATTTATGCTCTCAATGGGCTTCCGGATTTTAACTTTTTCAAACTGCTCTGGCTTGTTGTCCTTATCCCATGCAGTTTGGTTGTGATCTATTCGATGAGATTTGTATTTTCAGCAACGGCGGTTATTTTTACTCGTTCGGAAAATCTACAGTTTTTATGGTGGCAAGTTTACCGCTTAGGAATGCGACCGGATTCAATGTATAGTCCGGCCATTAAGTGGGTGCTTCTGACGGTCATCCCCGTTGGCGTCATTATCTCGTTGCCGGCGCGTGCACTTTTAAATCCGCCCGATCTTTTTTATCTGGCCTGGCCAGTTTTTCTCGTTCCCATCCTTCTCTACATGACTCATCGATTTTGGCGATTTGCTCTAACTTTCTATAGCAGTGCCAGTTCATAGGAATCAATTATGATTTTTGCGTCTCACTTGAAAAAACAATTTGGTGATTTCACAGCGGTAAATGATATCAGCCTGGATATTCGTCCGGGAGAATGTTTCGGTCTTCTAGGTCCAAATGGAGCTGGAAAATCTACGTTTATCAGTATGACTTATGGAACAGTTCTTCGCACAAGTGGTACATTAAAAGTTTTTGGACATGATCCACAAACGCATGCGCGAGAAATTAAAAAACGATTAGGAGTCGTCACTCAGGAAAATGCACTTGATGAATCCCTTACTGTTTTTGAAAACATGATGATTTATTGTGCTTTTATTGGAATGCCTTCGAATGAACGCAAAAAACGCATCATGGACTTACTTGAGTACATGAATATTGCTCATAAAAAAGATGCGCTCATTCAAACACTTTCTGGTGGGATGAAACGCCGACTTGTTTTCGTTCGTGCGCTTTTAGGTAAACCAGAATTATTAATTTTAGATGAACCAACCACCGGATTAGATCCCGCTGTTCGCCATCTTCTCTGGGGAAAAGTAAAAGAACTTCATCAGCAAGGTGTAACAATCGTTCTCACAACTCATTATATGCATGAAGCAGAAGTTCTCTGTGATCGTCTCGTCATCATGAACGGTGGTAATATTGCGGCCGAAGGATCTCCAGCTTCAATGATTAATACGCATACACCTGGATATGTAGGAATTTTTTCTCCCAATGATCAGGAAAAAATTCATTCACTTGTTCAACATCAAAAAGACATTCACCATCACGCAGATAGCTCCGGCGTGTACGTGAGAACGAATAGCTTAAACGATTTGACAATCTTTCATTCGCAACATGGTCTATCACCATTGCAGATTAGACCTTCAAATTTAGAAGACGTCTTTTTGAAATTAACCGGTCAGGAGTTATCAGCAGATGCTTGAATCATTATTTTTAAGTTTCCATATCACTCGTCGCAACTGGACAGTTTATAAAAAAGATCTCATTGCGAACATTTCTCCAACTGTCGCTGATCCCGCCCTTGTCATGGTATCGCTGGGACTTGGTCTAGGTGCATTCATAACAAATGTGGAAGGCATGAGTTACATGCAATATCTCGCTCCCGGATTAACGGTTGCGACGGCCCTCTTCACTTCATTTTTTGAAAGCAGCTATGGGTTTTATGTTCGCATGACCTATGAAAATGTTTTCAAAGCGATGTTAACGACTCCTATTGGAGTCAAAGAAGTTGTTATCGGTGAAATGTTATGGGTCGGTATAAAAGGCGCTCTCATGGCCGTTGGTGTGGCCATCGTGCTCGCGCTTTTTGGTCTGATGGCAAATCCTTGGCTTATTCCTCTCGTTTCGTTGGTGGGCTTTTTAGTGGCCTTACCTTGCGGAGCCATCGGACTGCTTGCGACGGCGATGGTGAATAACATTAATCAATTTCAAAGTGTCTATTCATTCTTAATTGCACCACTCTACTTTCTTTCGGGAATCTTTTTTCCAATAGCTCAGATGAACCCTATTGTAAGATGGATTGCAGAATTTTTTCCACTCATTCATGGTGTGCGTTTAGCGCAAGCAATGTTTTGGGATAAAGGCATTGGAGAAGCGCTTTTAATAAGCGGAGGAATACTTTGTCTCCAAAGTACCCTCCTATGTTTTTGGGCCTATAAAAAAATTCAGCACAAGCTTATTTCTTGAGAGAGTAGTCTGGCATAGACATATTCAGCATGCCTCCCCAGCAACGTAATCCTTCGTCAGTTAGAACGCATGTGTGATTAGCACCTGCGCTCAATTGGCGAGGGTTGATGAGATTTTCAGGAACTTTTAAATTGGTTCCATCCGTATCCCAGCATTTAACTTTGTTTTCATAAATCGCACATGCATGAGCATTACCGCATGAAAGTTCAGTTGCGTTCGTCACACTACTAGGTGTCGAGTTAAAATTTTGAGCAAAATTCGTTTCCATAAACGATGGTGGGTTATCCTCTGATGGTGGTGGTTCAGCTGGAACTTCTTTTTGCCCCCAACATTTCACATCACCATCTACAGTGATGGCGCAAGAAAAAGTCGATCCAGCACAAAGAGCTCGAGGATACATAATTTTTTCTGGTGGGTTTACTCCACTCACATATGTTTTTCCTCCCCAGCAGACAACATTATAGTTGGCCTCAGCACAAGCATGGAAATTTCCCGAAGCTAACTTCGAAATATTGGTGACAGAGCGAGGAACTTCAAAAACACCTCCGTCATTTTCTCCCCAGCATTTGGCCTTTTCCGGACTAGCGGCACAGACGTGATACCCCCCGACGGCAACGTAAGAAATGTTTCCAAGATTGGCCGGCATATCATAATACTTATCCGTATCGCCCCAGCACGAAAGTTGTGAATGTCTAATCGCACAGGTTCTTTTTGAGCCGTGAGAAATTCTCGAGATAGGTCCAGGAAGAGTTTCAGGAACCGTCAGTGCACCGTAAGGATTTGCTCCCCAACATTTCAATTTATTATCATCTCCATAAACGCAAGTTGAGTTGTAGCCGGCGGCCACATGTTTAATATTTTTTACACCGCCTGAAGGAACATAACTCACCATATGTTTGTAAGCATTTTCTCCATAAAGTTTCCAACAGAATAATCCTCTATCTGGAGAGATCGCACACCCAACTGAAGAACCAACTGCAACTTTTGTAGCGCCTGCACTTTCTTCAACAAGCTTTATTTTTCCTTTTTGATCCCAGCATTTTACTGCTTCAGGTGCTGCGGCACAGTTGTAAAAATCTCCTGAAGAAAATTGATTCAACATTCGAACTTCTTCCGGCACGACATATTTACTATAAGGATTACCCCAACATTTAATTCCATCATCAGTAGCGACACAATGGTGCCACCAACCCGAAGTAAGATTGCGTGGATTTTTTAAACCCTCCGGAACATCAAGCGACCCCGTATTGTTTAAACCCCAGCAGCGTACAGCTCCATCACTAATCGCACAGGTCTTGTTCATGCC
>CBIHOP010000328.1:0-3877 GCA_966211385.1 uncultured Bacteriovorax sp. | reverse complement strand
CTGCTTTTGACGACCGATCGTCACTTCAACTCGTTTGCTCGCATAATATTTTTCAAACTGAGTAGAAGCAAAACTTCCACCTGAAAAAAGAGGAATGTTAAGAACGAGGGCCACTGTATGAGTTTTTTGTCCTTGATGAAGGGACTGATCAAAAGTTTCACCAGCACTCGTGTAGGAACCTTGAAGTGAAAGATCAGGATATTCAAGACGAGTGAGCTCCTCGAGTGCAAGTTTATTTATTTTTTCTTCATGCACGAGTTGCTGATACTGTGGGCTTTTTTCCAGAATGACCGACTGATTAACCGCAGGCACATTAGTCAGTTCGTGAATGACGGCCAGAGTTTGATCTTCAGTGAGCGATTTAAAAATATCGAGATCTGAAGATGAAAGACCGCTATATTCCAATAATCGACTTTTTGTATTCTGCTCTTCATCGATATACGTTGTCTTTTTCGAGTTGAGGGAAACATAATTAGCTTCCGAACGTAGAACATCGATCTTTGTTTTTTGTCCGAGATCAAATCCCAGTTGAGCTTCTTTTTTGCCAGTCTCAGCTTTTTTCAGTGAATTCTCGACGGCCGTTAATTTGTATTTTGATAACAAATAATTGAGAAGGTGCGTGCGAAAGCTGATAGGAAATTCTTTTTCTTTCATCGAAAGTTCAAGTTCCGCTTTTTCAGCTTCAGTAATTGTCTTACGAGTGCGGCTCAAATTTGCCCAATTGAGAATCGACCATTCGTAATTGATTGACCATGATGAATCGGCCGTGACTAAACCAAGAGCACGAAGTTGGGCCGTGCGCTCTTCGAAAAAATCTTTTTCTTTGCGAATTCTAAGTGCAGCGTTTGGTAAATGATTTGTAAAACGGCTGTAGCTCTCAGCTGATTTTTGTTTGTCGAAAGCGCGCACCGACTTTAATTCTGGTGAACGTTCTAACGCCATCTTTTCAAGTTCTGAAATTTTTGAAAGGGTAGGACTGATATCAGAGGCCATACCGTTTGTTATGAAAAGAAGAATGCATGCAAATACAAGATTGCTCATGACTTATTCTCGGTCTGTACAATTCCAATGAAGATGACTATTAATACACCTGATAAGGTCCGATCACAAGAAGATCGCCACTAAAGGATGAAGCATGAAAAGATTACTTGACACAGTCGTTGCTGAGACGAATATTCCTCTCGCTTTTGGGGGAGCCGCCATCAGTGGAGAAGGGGGCGGATATGGTTTCGGAGATGTATCTGAAAATGAGTCCATAGACCTGCTTAAGCTTGCCTTTGAAAGAGGTCTAAGAATATTTGATACGGCCCCTATTTATGGCTTTGGACTTTCAGAAATCCGAATGGGCAAGGCCTTCAAGAATATGCGTGAAAAAGTCTTTATTGTTTCGAAGTCAGGGGTGACCTGGCATGAGAACAAAAGAGTCGATATGAATAACGATCCAGCAATCGCCCAAAAGATGCTGGAGCAGACGTTAAGAGACTTGCAGAGCGATTATGTTGATCTTTACATGGTTCACTGGCCGGATAAACGCGTAGACATTCGTAAAACGCTTGAAGTGTACGCTAAAGCAAAAGCGCAGGGGAAAATCAAACACATTGGTCTGTGTAAC
The DNA here is from genome assembly GCA_966211385.1 of uncultured Bacteriovorax sp. Lineage (GTDB taxonomy): Bacteria > Bdellovibrionota > Bacteriovoracia > Bacteriovoracales > Bacteriovoracaceae > Bacteriovorax. The sequence goes on along the minus strand of CBIHOP010000328.1, from coordinate 2,265 downwards.
ACACATGTTGAAGATCTGGAGAAGGCACGTGAAATCGAAAAGATTGAAGTTGTGCAGTCTGAATTTAATTTTTTTCAGACGCGTGCTCGCGACGAAATTCTTCCTTATCTCGCAAAAAATAATATCAGTTTTATGAGCTGGGGAACTTTGGATAAAGGCATTCTCACTGGACGTGTCGATGAAAATCGCAAATACGATAAAAGTGATTGTCGTTCATGGGCGCCTTGGTGGAAGAATTCGGAAAATGCTCCTAAATTGAAAGTCATGAAAGAGCTTTGGCCGCGATTAGATAAGGCGGGACACTCCGGATTGGAGCTCGCACTTGGTTATAATTTACAACAACCAGAACTCGATGTGGCGATCTGCGGGGCCCGCAATATTGGGCAGTTGGAAAGCCTTCTTCAGGCCTTAGACAACTTGCCCAAAAAAGATTTCATAGGCGAACTCGAGGATCTTGCAAAAGCATCTCAATAATGGTTGAAGTGGGCAAAAGAACTTTTGGAAACTCAGGGAGATACTTATGAAAAAGATCCTTCTGACATGCGCATTTTTTGCAGCAATGTCTTCATCAGCATTCGCATTTGTTCCTCAAACAAATTTTTACCTTAACCGTGAAGTAGCGATCGCTCGCGTATGGAACACTAGCTGGCAACCAATTGCTTGTTACGGACAAGCTTTCGGCAGAACTTGGAATGGCGTTGTGCTTAATGCTTGGGTTAACGGAGTTGTGATTTATCCTCAAACTTCTGTTGATGTTTACGTTCACTCAAACTTCTACGATCCATTCGTTCAAGCTTGGGCAAACATTGACTGCCAATACGTTTGGTAATTTAATTTCTCTATGATTTTTTACCATCCCGATTGTGATCTCAAATTTAGTGAATACGGAATTGAGATCCCAATCGTGGATGATCGAGCTTATAAAGTTTTTCATTCCCTCAAATCCCACGATCATAATCTCCCATATACTGATCTTAAGAATGTCGAAGTGGTAACACGATCTGATCTTGAACGCGTTCATGATTCCCAATTTATTGCTCGTCTGTTTGGTAACGAATCGGATCTTAAACATGAAGTGATGAAGTGTTACGAACTCATTAACGAACATGGTGAATTCGAACGCTACAATCCCAAAAAACAAAAAAAATCTTTCGAAGATTTACTCGACTGTGTGTTGTTGCAAACATCGATGACGTTAACTTCAACTAAGGCCGCTTTAAAAAGTGGTTTCAGTTATTATCTCGGCGGTGGCATGCACCACGCGATGAGAAGTGAAGGCCGCGGATTTTGCTTGATCAACGATGTCGTGATCACACTCAAAAAAATGGAAGCAGAAGGGCTTATTCAAAAAGCTTGGATCGTCGATGTCGATGTCCATAAAGGTGATGGCGCTGCTGAAATGTTGAAGAACGATAAGAACATCAAAACGCTTTCTATTCACATGAAGGAAGGATGGCCGCTCAATTCAGGATCAGTTCGCGATCCATGGTTTATTCCTTGTTCAGTAGACATTGGAATTGATGTCGGTGAAGAAGATCAATATCTCGCGTGTCTTGATCAGGGTCTAAAAGAAATGGAAGAGCGGTTTGGAAAACCTGATCTTGTTCTTGTTGTGAATGGAGCTGATCCTTACGAACACGATGAACTGCAGAGTTCGACATTCATTAATCTGACTCTTGAGCAGATGTTTGATCGCGATAAAATGATTTATGATTTTTTTGAATCGAGAAAAATTCCCCAATCCTTTGTCATGGCCGGTGGCTATGGACAAAGGTCTTGGGAAGTTTATTTTCAATTTTTGAAATATGCTCTAAAGCTCGTGCGGTAATGTTCTTCTGTGTGGACGGAAGTAAGTGCGAGGCGAATACTCAATCAGATCAGAAACCTTCGCCATATAAATACAAGCATACTTTTCTACCTGATCAGCAAAGCGAGATTCTTCAAGACCCGCACGCATCATCTCACCCCAATACGGATTGAAATGTTTGCGGTGTTGATCAAGAAGCTCTGAAATTGTCGTGTTCACTTTATCGATCTCTGTAAAGAGTGCCGCGAGTTCTTCTTTTGATACTTCTTCATGAAATTCATTTTTACGAAGATCAAGTTCGTTTAATTTTGTTTCAAGCGCTTCTTTAATTAGCATTTGCTTGTCGATTTCAACTTGAATCGGTGCTGACTTTTTAATCGCGTTGATTTCATCATGTAATGGCTCAAGCACAAGAGCTGTACGCCAGTAAAAAGTTTTCTTGATACTTACAACGTCAC
>CBIHOP010000327.1:0-3895 GCA_966211385.1 uncultured Bacteriovorax sp. | reverse complement strand
GTTTGTCGGGACTATTCACCGGAATGGTTCTTGCGACTCAAACATATTTTGGATTCAAACTTATTAATGTTGATTCACTCGTTGGTGCGATTGTTGCGATCTCACTTTCAAAAGAACTCGCTCCTGTTATGACTGGACTTATTGTTGCTGGACGCGCAGGTTCTGCGATGGCCGCACAAATTGGATCGATGAAAGTAACAGAACAAATTGATGCGCTCGAAGTTATGGGGATCTCCAGTGTGCAGTACCTCGCAGTTCCGCGAATTATTGCTGCCACTTTTGCTGTGCCGATGCTTTCCATAGTTTTTCTTTTTATTGGAAACTTGGGCGGCTACGTGATTGGGACAACAACTCTCTCAATTGATGAGGCGATGTATTTTTCTAAGCTCGGTGAATTCATGTACGTTTCAGATATCGCTCAAGGTGTGATCAAAGCAACATTCTTTGGATTTGTAATCGCCGTCATTGGAACTTATTTCGGCTTTCAAGTTGAAAAAGGAGCGGTGGGAGTAGGTCGCGGAACAAACCTCGCCGTTATCTGGGGCATGATTTCAGTTCTCGTGCTTGATTATTTCCTCACAACCTTTCTCGTGAAGATTCTGTAGGAGACAAACTTGCTGACTTTTGATAATCCCGCCATTTCGTTAAAAAATGTAACCAAGAAATTTGGTGAACAGACTATTCTCAACGATCTTAGTTTCGATATTCCTCGTGACAAAATCACGACGATTTTAGGATTTTCCGGAGCGGGAAAATCGACACTCTTAAAACATATTTTAGGTATTGTCAGTCCAACCAGTGGAAGTGTGACTGTTCTTGGAAAAGATTTAAGCCAACTCGATAAAGTGGAGCTCCGTGAATTTCGCAAAAATTTTGGAATGCTCTTTCAATATGCGGCCCTGTTCGATTCTTTTACTGCTGCTGAAAATGTTGGTTTTCCTCTGCATGAGTTCACGGATCTTTCTAACAAAGAAATTGAAGATAAGGTTCACGATCTTCTCATCTCAGTAGGAATCAAAACTGAGTCTTTTCATAAACTACCTTCTGAGCTGTCGGGAGGGATGAGAAAACGCGTAGGCCTTGCGCGCGCACTTGCACTTAGTCCGGGGATCATGTTGTACGATGAACCAACGACTGGTCTTGATCCTATCACGACAAAAATGGTTAACAATCTTATCGTTGATACATCGAAGGCACACAAATCAAGAGAGATGACGTCGGTTATTATTTCCCACGATGTAAAAGCGACGCTAGAAATTTCCGACTATATCGCGTTTTTAGACCGTGGTACCATAATAGAATATTTACCAGTAGATGAGTTCAAAAATTCTGACAAACATTTAGTTCAGGAATTTTTAAGACTTTAAAAAAAGGTGAGCATCCATAATGAATGAGTTTAAAGTAGGACTACTTGCCATCGCTACAATTGTTGCTGTTGCATTTATGTCCTTCAAAATTACATCGGGACAATCAGGTTTCGGTCAGTACGTCACCTATAGAACAATTGTTAAAGATGCTTCAGGGATTTTTCCAAAAACTCCCATTAAAGTTGCGGGGATTGCAGCAGGTCGTATTAATTCTATTGAGCTACAAGGAAACACAGCGCTCATCACTTTCGAAATCCTTAAACAAATTCAGGTGACAAAAAACTCTAAACTCAGAATCAAGTCTGTCGGTTTTTTGGGTGATAAGTACATTGAAATTTTTATTGGTGATTCACCAGAACTTTTGAAGAAATTTGATTTCATCGACTCAGAAGAAGCAGCAGGTATCGAAACGCTTGTAAAAGACACTTCGGAAATTCTTTTAGACGTAAAACAAATCGTTCGCTCTCTGAAAGATTCAATTGCTCCGGAAGGACAGATTTCTCCAATCAAAAAAATCTTAGCTGATGTTCACACGACTGTTGAAAACACAAAAGAAGCCACACTTAGTTTGAAGCGAATCATGCAGGGTAATGAAGAAAAAATTAATGCCCTTGTCGATAACTTAGAAAATTTCTCCTACGAACTCGCATACAACATGGATAAAGGTAATCCCGATGCAGCGATTTCAGATCTTAAAAGGATTATGGGGAATGCGGATAAATTAACAAAAGATCTTTCTGATATTGTTGCTGACGTAAAACGCGGAAAAGGAACAATGGGGAAACTTCTTGTTGAAGAAGAGATTGCTGATCAAGTTAAAGATACACTTTCGAGTGTGCAAAAAATTGTCGGGAAAGCAGATGCGATTCGCACGGAACTTTCGGTGTTCACTGGTGCCAACACAGATGGTGCGGGCGAGAGTGAAGTGGCCCTTAGAATTTTCCCTTCACCAGAGAGATTTTATCACTTAGGTCTTACAACATCTGAAATTGGACCTGATACAGAAACGATCACTGAAACGACGACAAACGGAAATACAGTTACGACCAATAAAAAAGAACGTGAGCGTGATACATTCCGTTTCAATGTTCAAGTTGGTCGTCGCGTACAAGACTTTGCTTTCCGCGGGGGTCTTATTGAATCAACGGGTGGTCTAGGAATCGATTACTACTTCCAACCGTTGGGAACGAAATTTACAACTGAAGTTTTTGATTATGATAAAGATCGTGGACCGAATATTCGCGTGACGACTGAAGCACAACTTTGGAACGTTCTCTACGGCCGTATTTCGGGTAACGATTTAGCTCGTAAAGAAAGAAGTGCGACAGTTTCAGCTGGTCTCCGATTTAATGATGAAGACCTAAAAGGTTTGATGGGCTTTTTCTTTTAAATAGTAGAGAGAATGGAAAGAAACTGGTTAATCAGAACATCTCAAAATCAAATCTTAGGCCCGGTGGCCAAGCAGAAACTCTTAGAGTTTATTGAAAAAGGTGCGCTCGGACTCAATGATGAAGTTGCGAGTGGAAATGGTTATTGGTTTTCACTAAGAGAACGCGATTTGGTAGATAAATACATCTACGGTGACATTCCTCAAGGCTACAATCCCATTTCTGAATCAAAGAGTGTTCTCGCTAAAAAAGAAAATCCAGACAAAACAACAAGTATCAATACTGCTCCAGCGAATCGTGGACAAATTCTTCGCCCGGAAAAAGACAGTCCCGGTATTCTCCCTAAAAATGAAGATCTCGAATTTCCGGATTTGGGTAAACCAACTTTAAATTCTCAGACGGAAACTACAGACATTACTCGTCTTCCAAAGAATGAAGATTTGGAATTTCCGGATATCACTTTGATCGCCGCTAAAGTTCAATCATCAATGAGCGCTGATGGCATGCAATCGCTGCATTCAACTCCATCAGTAGCTGTTTCAATGCCAAAAGCGGAGCCTACGAGAATTGATGAACGCAATCTTCGCGACACAAGCAATGAGCCCGTTCTTTATCCGAAAGATGAAGATCTTGATTTCCCCGATATTGATAGCATTAAAAATGATAAGACTGAAAAAACTTCTGAGTTTGAATTCAGAGTTCCAATTCAATCGAGTAAAGAAGTGGTGGAAGAAATCAAACCACCAACGACGACTTTAAGAGCAGATTTGGAAAGTGATTTTGGTGAAGCAACACTGACACTTATTCAAACAAAACCTGCGGCCAAAGAAACGCCAAAAGAAGCTCCACGTCCTGTTTTAGATAAACCACTCAAGAAAAAAGAAATCGTCGCCAAAGAACCAATACGCGATGAAGATAAAAAACTTCTGCATGATCGCAAGGCAAAACCTGCGAAAACTCCGGTGCGCGAAAATAGAGAAGTGGTGTCGATTGAAAGTGCACCAGCTCCACTTAAGCGCCGAAACGATAATTATCTTTTTTTCATTTTGATTATTGTGGCCCTCATCATGCTCGCGGTATTTTTTTACTTCAAAGAAATTCTCAATAAACCTCTACCTGTTTAATCGGAGCAAGCAGTGG
>CBIHOP010000326.1:0-3901 GCA_966211385.1 uncultured Bacteriovorax sp. | reverse complement strand
GCTTCGGATGTATGCATCTACATCTTTTCCGCGAAAATAAAGTGAATCCGCAAAACTCAAATCAACGTTAGCAATGGTTGAATAAACAGTTGATCCATTTTGAATAAAGTTCGCACCTGTTACAAAATCAGGAAGAGTTGTAGTTCCTTTAGGCTTGTCAGTCGTACTTGCACTTTTAACGACAGCTCTAGTTGATTTTGGTGATTGCACGCATGAGGCGATGAACACAACGACGAACAAAACACTAAAGAGTGTTTTTGTGATTTTAAAAAATGTGTTACCCATCTTTAGAGGGCCTAACGACAAATTCATCAAATCTCTCATCGGAATGAGGATGTTAATCATTGATATTATTTTAGTTCTGGAAAGTCCTGCCGGTTTCTAATAACGAGCGAGAGTTTTAATTCCCGAAACTTAGCGCCCTTAAAAGAAGTCTTGAAAAGATTGAAAGCGCCACTAATTCGTGGCGACCGTTCATTGTAGAGTTAAGCCTTTATCATATTTTCTTATTAAGAAATGCTTTTGAAGTATTGATTAAGTCGTTCTCAATCACAATTGTCGACGAATTAACTCAAGAAAATCAAGAAGACGACGATAATCCAATAATAGTTGAGCGCAACACTCAGTAAAAAACTAATGGAGTTCTATGAAAGTCCTAATACTATTGTCGGCCATTGTGATGAGTTCAAACGCATGGACATCTGAAACAAGAACTATTGAACAACTTCTCAACGAATCTAAGTTAGAAAAGATTCAGGTAGAAACTATGGTCGAAACGATGGTGAAGAGTGGACGACTCACTGAAGATCAAGGTGAAGTGGCCCGCAGAGGAATTGCAAGTGTTCATGAAGAAGACCAAGAGATGATCAAACAAGAATTTCTTAAAAGTCTTCCTTCCCACGATATCGCAAACAAATAAATTTATTCTCGCATGAGTTCAAGCAATGTGAGGAGAGCTTTATCACTAAAGCGCTCCTTCAAACGAATGCGATCACCAGGAAATTGAAAAAGTGCGGCTCCGCTTTTAGTCGCAGATGCATAACCAATCGCTACTGTGCCCACTGGTTTTTGGGGAGTTCCTCCATCGGGCCCTGCGATTCCTGAGACGGAAACAGCAAAATCAGTTCCGCAAATTTTTCTGCATCCTTCCGCCATCTCTTTGGCCACTTCAATACTAACGGCCCCAAATTGATCCAGTGTTTTTTTCTGAACACCTAATTGATTGATCTTCACTGAGTTGTCGTAACTCACAACTCCACCCCAAAAAACTTTCGACGATCCTGGAAGATCAGTCATTTTTGAGGCACAAAGTCCACCGGTGCAAGATTCAGCAAATGAAATTGTTTTTTGTTTTTGAATTCCTAATTCAAGAACCATTTCGTTAAGAGGTTTGTTACCCCATTGCCAAACATGTTCTGCTAATTTTGTGGAATTGATCAGTGAGCGAATATTTTTTTGATTTTGTTCGTGATCGTTTTCAGTTCCGTGATAACTCACAATAATGTCGATTCCGATTGTATGGGGGAGCGAGCTCACTTTTCCATATTTCTCTAAATCACTCCAAAGTGTTGGACAAAGCTCGAAGAAAATTTTTTCTTCGGGAACACCTTGCGTGCGAATGACTGTTTGATAATTAGTTTTAAATCTTCCTTGAAAGAATTTTTCGATGAGCGGAAGAAATCCTTTATCGGTCATCTCGAAAAACTCTCTGGGAACACCCGGACCTGAGAGAAGAAGTTTTTTTGTATTCTCCTCATAAAAAGCAAGTCCAGGAGCAAGTCCTTTTGGGTTCGCCACAGGAATGAAATCTTCCGGAAAATGATGGTAGTGATTCATTCCCGGATTCCATGTGCGGCCAAAGCGAATATAATTATCAGTGACGATTTGAGCGACATCATCTCTTACCACTAACTTTTTTCCAAAAAATTCTGCAAAAGTATTTTTGGTTTTGTCATCGAGAGTAGGACCAATTCCACCGCTCGTAATGACAATGTCCGCAGTCTCGAGTGCTCGTTTGAGGGCCTCATTCATTTCGCTTTTTTGATCGCGAATAAAAGAAATAGAAGACAATTCTAGTCCCTTTTTGAAAAGATATTTTGAAAGCCATACACCATTGGCGTCTGTCGTTCTTCCGTTTAGGATTTCATCTCCAATAACAATCATGGCAACATTCAAAGCTTTTGACATACGGATTCTCCTGCAACTTAGGCTACCCATTTTGGCATAAATTGAGTAAACTAGCATAGGATATTTCCCCAACCCTCATTGAGACAACGGCATGACAAAAAAAATTCAATTCACCCTGGATTACAACCAGGATGTTGAACACTATCTTGAAAAAAATCATGCTGGTTTTGAAGATTACCGCATTCTCAATCAAGCTCTCGATGCCAGAGGTGCCAGTAGAGGTAAAGTTCCTCGTTACACTTACAATGTTGAACTTCGTCAAAGCGGTGAACGCTTTGATGCTGTTCAAGAAACTTTTAAAGATCTAGGAGAGTTCAAAGCTCGACCAATTATCATTGGTGCTGGGCCGGCCGGACTTTTCTGCGCTTTACGTTTAGCTGATTATGGGGTGCCTTCACTCGTCATTGAGCGAGGAGATCGCGCTCACAGAAGGATGCTTCATATTTCTAAATTCTGGCGTTACGGAGAATTCAATCCGGAGAATAACGTTTGTTATGGAGAAGGTGGAGCAGGGCTTTTTTCAGACGGAAAACTCATTACACGTATTAAGTCTTCGTTCGTTCAATATGTCATGAATCGATTTGTTGATTTTGGGGCCCCTCCAGAAACAGCGTATATTTCTAACCCCCATTTGGGTTCCAATAAAATTCGTGCGCTCATCAATCAAATGACAGATTATCTACGCAGTAAAAAATGTGAAGTTCTCTACAATACGCGTGTTGATAAACTTTTGTTTGATGGAAACAAGGTGGTTGGTGTTGAGCTTTCAGACGGACAGAAAATTTTCTCGCCCTACGTTGTTCTTGCCACAGGACACTCGGCCAGTGAGATCTATCATCACCTCGAAGACAACAAAGTCGAAATGAAGCAAAAAGATTTTGCGGTTGGTGTTCGTATTGAACACCCACGCGAACTCATCGATGAAATTCAATACGGAAAGTTCAGAGGCCTAGAATTAGGGGCCGCTCGTTATCGTTTAAGTTACGAAGACCCAAGTTCAAAAAAGGGGACATACAGTTTTTGTATGTGTCCTGGCGGCTATGTCCTTTCATCAGGAACGGAAGCAAATGGTATTGTTGTCAACGGAATGAGTAACTATGCCCGCAATTCTCGTTGGTCCAATGCTGCTCTGGTAGTCTCTGTGCGAGCAGGAGTCGATTTCCCTGCTGATCGTTTATTAGCAGGTCTTGATTTCCAACACGCTATTGAACAAAAAGCTTTCAATGAATCAAAACAACGCGCTACTGGTCGCGAGTTGCCGACTCAAACTCTCAAAGAGTTTATGGAAAACAAATTGAACCCTGATGCAAGTGGAATTAAAACATCGACACCATCAGGAATTGTGAAAGCTCCTCTAAGAGAGATATTACCAGAATTTGTGACTAAACATTTAGAAACAGCTCTGTTAAAATTCGATGATAACTTAAAAGGTTTTGTTTCAGACAAGGCACTTTTGATAGCTCCGGAGACTAGAACGTCAGCTCCGGTCACGATCACCAGAAATAAAGAGACGATGGAGTCCACAAGTCATGAAGGGCTTTTTCCCTGCGGGGAAGGAGCGGGGCACGCGGGAGGAATTACCAGTGCGGCCGTTGATGGCGTAAAAGTGGCAATGTCTCTTCTAAAAATTGAAAAAGGATTTGAACCATGAAAAATTTTGCGCTTTCATTCCTCTTATTGGCAACAGCAACTTGTACAACTTGTACATCTTGGG
>CBIHOP010000325.1:0-3944 GCA_966211385.1 uncultured Bacteriovorax sp. | reverse complement strand
ACTACTACCCTGTTTTTAACCGCGTGATGATGACTCTAGCGGCCTATCAAGGGTGTATGAACATGCTTGCTTACGGACAAACGGCCTACTGTGATGCTTTCAAATCAGTGGGGCAATACGTTTATCAAACATTCTAGAATTTAATTTTTGAGTGGACCGCTGATTTGCTTTCCAAGGCAAAATTCTTGAACCATCGCCATGTCATTGGTTGGTAGTCCTAGAACTGGATAAACCATCGTCTCTCCTTCTGAACTTTTTCTTTTTAAACAAGAAACAATATAGAAGAAGTTTTAAGCTGTGTTGTAGTTTTTTATGTAATTAAAAAAAACATCGCCTTCATTGTCTTTATATTCAAAAACTTCATCAGGATGATCAAGCGTTTCTTGAAAACAAGATTCATAGTGCCCAAAATCTTCAATCCCTATGTCTTGATCTTTACGTTTAATCAAAATATGGGCCAGCAGCTTGGATTTTTTACTTTCCAGAAGTTGCAGAAAAACAGAGTCTTCATCTGTTTCCACTTCATTTCTTTCAGGAGTAGTTTTCTGCACTCTTTGTTTTTTCTTCCATTCAGACACAGGTAAAGTTGTTCCTTGTCTGAATTCATTGATGAGACCAATGGATTGTGTTGCCCAAGCACCGAATATGAATGAAGGTTCACCTTTGAAAATCGAGGCGATTACAACCACCCATTCGCTGTTTAACTTTTTGATGAAATGATGAAAGCTCTCACCTAGTTCATTGCTGAAACGATAAATTTCATCGGGTGACATAAGAATATCATTCACTAATTTTTGGTCGACCATTGTAACTGGCGTGCTTTTGTCCTGATGAAATTCTCTTAATGTCCCAATGTCTTTTTCAAAATATTTAACGATGGGCAAGTGATAGTCTTCAATGCATTCTTCAGAACAAAAACTTTTCACTGATTGATCATCGATAAAAAAAAGTGAATCGCTGCTCCCCACAGGAGTTTTACATTCGTGACAATAGTAGAGAGGCTTTTTTATTAATGTCATTAAAGACTCAAATTTAAACCTGCAAAGAGTGAATTCGAATTCGCGCCATGGAGATCAAACACACCAGAACGTGAAAGCTGCGCACTCTCTTTTGCTTTTTTCATTCTAAATCTTGCTCCCATCTCCAAATGAACGGCCGGTGCAAGACCTAAGTTAAGTTTCGGTGATAATGTAGAAAAAGAAGCTTCTTCCGACAATCCATTTAAACTTCCAGTATCGTCTTTCGAAATTTTGAAGTTCTCTGCTTCAAGTTCGAATTGAATATCATTAGAAACCATCCATCCTCCGCTTACACTTAGGCGATGAACGTTTCCGATCTGCAGTTCTGTGGCACGCTTGCTTTTTCCGGCCAGAGTAATGTCATAACCAATTCCCAAACCAAAAGATCCAAATCGTTTAGTTGTTTCAGCTCCAAAAATCTTATCAGTGCGACTGCTAGCTAATTCATCCTTTGAAGATAATCTCATCCCACCATAAAGATTCAATCGCGCTTCTTCCGATGGGCTTCCCATCCTTAGCCAGTTGAATCCCAACATCAGTTTTGGGTTACCACTTTGCGAACCTGAGTCAGTATTCGCATGCCAGTAACTGGCCTCAAAATAAAAATCTGCAGGAGTTTGAATGTGAGCGGCCACGTTCATTATGCCCAGTTTCTCAGAATTGATTTCCATTGATTCGTAATTCGTAATGAGTGAGTAATCAGCTTTCCACGTAAGTGATTTTTGTCCACCGGGTGCTGAAGGCATTCTCGTCATCGACTTCGTTGAACTCGCAGATGATTTAGGTGCATCTGATTCTGATTCCGTATAATCAACCAGGGCGAAGGCCGAAGTTGAGGCAAGCATTGTTAAAGATAGAAGTGTAAGGGGAAATTTCATTTAAACCTTCCTGGCCATAAAGAATGGGTCCCATGCTAGGACACTTTTTCCCTTTTAGTATAGATGAGATTCCAAAAAGCTCCAAACTTGTAAGGATTTCTCGGCAAAATTAACCGAGCAATTTGATCCGACGGTAATAGTTACCCTCTCCAAAAAGATCAGCTTTCTCCTATAAGATTGTAGAAGGAAGAAATCAATGGAGGATCCGTTTGGACATGCTTTATCGACCAGAAGAATCTATGAAGGCCCTAATCAAACTAGGAACTATGGGGCACTATCCTCTCTTCCACGAATGCTGGATGAACGATCCGGATCTCAAAGAAAAACGTTTTCAAAAAATTACTGGTTTGGAACGAGCTCGCGCTAAAAAACTTTTTCAAATCGTCTCCACTCACCGTCAACTTGAACATAAAAAAACTGTCTTATTATCAATGAATGATGATGACAGAAAAATTTTTATGAAGGCCTTTTTCAAATTAGTTGAGGGAAAAATTCTCGATCAACGTCCGGAGCTGCATTGATTAAATTTTTTTTAATCAGTCTATTCACTTTAATAATGAGTTCAGCTCACGCCGAATACAGAGTTTATCAATATTACGTCCGAACGAAAGTTGAAAAACTAAGCAATTCTCCTGCAACCCTAGTCACTTCAACTCTTGATCCAAAAAGCTACGCGACCTACAATGGCGGTGGCAGTTCATTAGAAGTGAACCTCCTCCGTTCATGGATCTGTTACGGTTACACAGCAAAACAACCTCCTTGCACTATCAGTGAAGGCAAAGAACTAACTGAGGGCTACATAGAATGAAAGTGGCCAGAAGTGAACAAGAAGTACTCTTCCGTGAAAATGAAGACCGTTTAAAACGTCAGAATGAAACACTGGCAAAAAAAATTAATGCCCGTCAGGAAGAAATCAAAACAATTGAAGAACTCTATGACAAAAAGGCCGACATGGCCGTTCTGGAAGGCGAAGATCAATATGCCCGTGCTCTAGATCGCAACTCGCAAAGAATTGTGGGAATTTCAAAAGACTTCGAAGATAAGATCAAAGCGTACAAAGATCGCTTAAAAGATACCCAAGTGATGGTTGAAAAAGAGGAAACTGCACTTCGCACGTCAGAAGATGAAAAGATCAAAGGCCTCAAAAAGAATTTTGCTGAAAATTACGAAGAAAAATTTCAATCGGCACTAGAAGATCAACGCAATATTCAATACAACACTAAAAGTTCAGTTGATAATATCGCCGCCCAAGCAATGAATGAGCAACGTGCGATGGAAGCCCGTACGACTGTTGAAATGAATGCACTCACAGAACATTTCAACCAAAAAGTTGGCGACGCTGATGCGGACTATAGAAGAAAATTAGAAAATGATTTGAGGAAACACCAAATCGACCTCTCTCGCCAGAAAGAAGATCTCAACCGCCAGATGCTGGAAGATACCGGACGACTTAAACGTGTAGGAACTGAAAAAACACGCATCCAGCAAGACCAGCTTGCTCTCATGGATAAACATCAGCAAAATATGGTTAAGCAGAGAACTGATGATTTTAAAGCTCGCTATGAGAAAATGGTGAATGAACATGAAAGCATCATCAAAGATCTGGAAACAAAACTTGCCGCTGACATGAAGAAAATGGTTGAGAAGTCGGCCAATGACAAAACGCTCTTCAATAACAAACTCGATGATCGGTTCTATCAAGTCGAAAAGCTAAACCCCGTTGTCACAGAAACACCAGATTCGGTAGAAGTGGCCCTTGAAATTCCTCCGCATGAAAAAGAAAATTTTCACCTTTCTGCTCAAGGAAGAAACATCAAAATGACTCTTTCGAGGAAATTTGCGGATTCACTAACAACGCCGGATGGATCACTTAACAAATCCACTCGCAGTGAACTTTTCTCAAAAGAAGTTACAACCAAAGACATTTTGAATTCAAATAAAATTACCCAGAAGTATGATCAGGGTGTTCTCACTTACAAAATCGCCAAGGCCTAGTCGTTTTGAGTGACAGACTTGCTTTCAATTTGGTGATAGTGAACTCTTTCGG
>CBIHOP010000324.1:0-3947 GCA_966211385.1 uncultured Bacteriovorax sp. | reverse complement strand
CAGAGAGAAAGATAAAAACACTGGTCATTGGAGCTGGTTATGCTGGACTTCAATTAATAAGAGACATCAAAAACGATGTTTATAGTGAAATTGTAGTCGTTGGATTTATTGATGATGATTTCAATAAGCGTGGAAAGATCATACAAGGTTGTAAGGTGTTGGGGAATGTCGCAGACATTTCCCAAGTATCAATGAAGACACAAGCCGAACAAATTATTATAGCCATTCCTAGTGCTTCGAAAGAGCAAATGTCTAAGATTGTTTCAGCGTGTAAAGACACAAATCTACAAGTAAGAACTATTCCTAAATTAGGAGATCTTATTTCTGGAAAGATTCAGATTACAAAATTAAGACAAGTAACACCTTCCGATTTATTAGGTCGCGATCAAATTGAATTAAATATGCAAAGTATGTCACATATGATCACCGATAAAGTTGTATTAGTGACCGGTGCAGGTGGATCAATTGGTAGCGAACTCTGTATCCAAATTGCTAAGTTCAAACCGAAGAAACTCATTTGTTACGATATGAGTGAATACAACATGTATGAACTTGTGTTCAAATTGCAAGAAAACGACTTCACAAGTATTGATTACATTATTGGTGATATTAGAGACTACTCAAAGCTTGATGGAATCTTTGATAGGTCCCGTCCAGATGTAGTCTTCCATGCAGCAGCTTATAAGCATGTACCCATGATGGAATTGAATCCTTTAGAAGCGATCAAAGTTAACGTTCTTGGTACGCAAACAGTTGCCATGATGGCAGACAAATATAAACTTGAAAAATTTGTTTTAGTCTCAACAGATAAAGCTGTTAATCCCACTAACGTAATGGGAACAACAAAGCGAATTGCTGAAATGGTTTGTCAGTCGATTCAACGAAATAGCAAAACAAAATATGCCATTGTTCGTTTCGGTAACGTTCTTGGAAGTTCAGGATCAGTGATCCCTCGCTTTCAAAAACAAATCGAAGCTGGTGGACCTGTAACTGTTACTCATCCAGATATTCTTCGTTACTTCATGAGTATTCCTGAAGCAGCTCAGCTTGTTATCCAGGCCGGTGCAATTGGTAATGGTGGAGAAATTTTTGTATTGGATATGGGGCAGCCAATAAAGATTGATGATCTTGCAAAACAAATGATTACCCTTGCAGGTTTAAAACTTGGTGAAGACATTGAAATTCAATATACAGGTCTGAGACCAGGTGAAAAACTCTATGAAGAATTATTAGCTGATGGTGAAAAAACAATTCCAACAATGCATGAAAGGGTAAGAGTGGCAAAGGTGCGAGAAGTTGGTCATGATCTTTTCGAACAAATTGCTTCGCTTTGCCAGGAATCAGATCTTACTTGTATTAGAACGCGTTTGAAAATGATTGTTCCTGAGTATGACATTCCAGAAAACTTAGTTAACTCAAATGTGATCAGCATTACAACCGCGAAATCCTCACTTAGTTAATAAGCATTCTTTCCGATAAAACCTTTGAAAATCGTCAGGAAGATGATCTTCAAATCAAACCAAAGCGACCAATTCTGAATGTAATAGAGATCATATTCGATCCTCTTTTCCATTTTTTCAATTGTATCTGTTTCTCCACGGAAGCCGTTCACTTGCGCCCATCCAGTAATGCCCGGCTTAACTTTATGTCTCTGCATGTAGTTGTCGATTTTGTCTTTGTAGTCGTGATTCATAGAGACAGCGTGTGGTCTCGGTCCAACTAATGACATTCGGCCTTGGAGTACGTTGAGAAATTGAGGAAACTCATCGATGCTTGTTTTTCTAATAAATTGTCCAATTGGAGTTATGCGAGAATCATTTTTAGTCGCTTGTTTGAATTCATCTTTTTCCCGATAATACATACTTCTGAATTTATAAATTTTGATTGTTTTACCATTGAAACCATGACGTTCTTGCTTATAGAGAATCGGGCCTTTGCTTGTGAGTTTTATAAGAACGGCTACCACTAAAATAATAGGAGAAATGAGAACAGCTATAATTGTAGAGAGTACTATGTCCTCAATCCTCTTCATGAATCTCGCTTGAGGGCTTAGGGCTGTTCCATTAATTTCAATAATGGGGATTTCTGCAATTTCTGTAATTGAATGATTGAGTAGCCTGAAATTAAAGATGTCAGGTATATAGCGAATGACGGAAGTTAAATGTCTGGTCTGATGGAGAATTTCTAGAACTCTTTTTTCTGCTCTTAATGGAAGAGCAATCCATAATTCATGCGCATCTTTTAACAACTCGACGAGATCGGCGGGAGAGTGAATAGGAATGTTGAAAAGAGTTTTGCCATGCAATTCCGGATTATCGTCAACGAAGCCGACGATATCAAATCCAATTTCTTGATTTTCTTTCAATTTTTGCTCGATATGTTTTGCTACCTCACCTGCACCGAAAACCAAAATTTTCTTACGATTGATGCCTTTAGTTCTCAAGCGATCCAAAATGATATCGAATATGAGCCGATAAATGACTAAGTAAACGAAGCCAGCAATTGCCCATGAAAAGAACCATACACGTGAATAAGTTGCAGAACTTTTTGCAACAAATGAAAGAACAACAAGAACTATTAAAACCGAAAGCCAAGCATAGCCTAAGGAAATACTTCTATTGAATTTATTTTTCCCACGCCAAGATAAATAAAGATCGAAATTAGGAAAGAGAGTGAATACAAGTAATGAGCTAATGATAAAGACGTATGTATATTCGCTCGGAACAGAGGTTGTTTTCAAATAAATGAAATAACAGATATATCCGATAGCCGTGAGGCCTAGCGTGTCGAACAATTGCGAGATAAGACTTAGGTTATCCGTCAATCCAGAGTGTTTTTTTTGTCTAAGCATGCTAAATTTTACAGTGGAATAATTTATCTTGGAAGTACTAAAAATGAAGATCTTGTTCGTGGATATAGAATATGACTATGGCGAAAAATCGCGTGGACCAAATGCTATAGGTCAGCTGGGTTTTAAGGCCAGTTTCGAACGATTGGGTCATACCGTTGTGCCCTTTTACTACGACTCTTATTTAAAAGGTGATCTTTCGAAGCTCCAGGTTGATCTGAAAGCTAAAGCCGATGAAGTAAAACCAGATCTCATTTTTTTCATGCTCTTTCGCGACCAGTTTACTTTTGAAACTCTCGACTACTTGAAATCGAAATATAAAACCATGAATTGGTTTGGGGACGACACTTGGCGATTTGATGGATTCACAAGTAAATTTGCTCCCCATTTTTCATATTGTGTGACCACAGACAAGTTCTCTATACCAAAATATAAAGCATTAGGTGTTCAAAATGTTATCCGTGCTCAATGGGCAGCGATTGATCATCATGAGATGATTTCTCCACTTCCTTACAAGTATGATGTTTCCTTTGTTGGTGGAGCGAACCAGTATCGCAAGTGGTTGGTGAGCTATCTTCAAAAGAATGGAATTAAAGTTGAATGCTTCGGGCATGGATGGCCAAACGGATCTCTTAGTAACGAGAAGATGATTGAGCTGTTTGCAAGTTCAAAAATTAATTTGAATCTCTCCAATTCAGCAAGTTTCGATCTTCGTTACCTGTTAAAGAATCCAAAAAATATTGCTCACACTTTTCATTCAAAAAAACATGCAAGCCAAATTAAAGCACGTAATTTTGAAATTAATTACTTTGCTGGATTTCAATTAGCAGACTATGTACCAGGTCTGGAAGATTACTATGTCATTGGAAAAGATCTTGCTTGTTACTCAAATCCTGATGAAGCCATACTGCTTATCAATCATTACCTCGCAAATCCTGAAGAGCGTGAACAAATTCGCGATGAAGGAATGAAGAAAGCACGCCAAGGGTTTACTTATAAAACGCAGATCGAGCACGTTCTTAATGAATTTACGAAACGAGAGATGGCATAGTGAAAAAAGCTTCAATCGTTGTCACTAAAGATTACATGCAAGACCGAT
>CBIHOP010000323.1:0-3962 GCA_966211385.1 uncultured Bacteriovorax sp. | reverse complement strand
ATAGGCAGCGGATGTTTGCCCGCCAGATCCATTTTCGCTTTATAAGTTTCGTCATCAACCGGAGCAATCGGATTGTTAGGCATGTCTGCTACGTGAGTGACTCCCCCATTAATGGCAGCACAACATGTGCTGTGAAAATCTTCTTTATAAATATTTTTTTGCGAAACATCTTCACGGGCGTGGATATGAATATCACCCATTCCTGCAAACAAAAGACAGTCATCATCGTAGTAATAATCGACTTCTGTTTTATTTTTTTTTGCGTCTTCAACTTTTGTAATGAGACCAGTTGATTCATCAAAAGTGATATCGAGACGTTTTTGAAATGAAGATGTCTGAGCTAGTGCTTGAATGGTTTTAGAAGTCATTTAATAAGTCCTTTGCTGGAAGATCAAATCGCCATGTTCTTCCATCAAAGTCTCTGAACTGCAATGAGTTCTCCTGACAGTGCTCGACGAAACGGAATTTTTCGTTATTGGGATCCTGGGCCTTCCTATAAAGAAAGAAATTAAATTTATCCAGAATTTCCTGCATCTGATCAGCGTCTTTAAGTTTGAAGGCGAACGTCACTCCTGAACTGACATGTTTGAAGTCAGGGCTGTCGACGAGCTTTACATTGAGGGACCCTTTCGAGAGACAATCACTTTCCATATCGACATCAAATTCGAATACGTCAGATAAAAAATCGGTCATCCGAAGCTTATCCTGACTGGAAAGAATAACGGGGCCTGAGATGTAGTCCATACATTTATGTTAAGAGCGAATGGACACTGATGCAATTAGATTTTTGGAATGTATTTCAGAGGAAGCACTGATGTTCTCTGAACGACTTCGCCTCTACATTCATCATCACGGCATTTTTTTGGACGCTGACAAATAAGATCGAGATTAAGTTCGAAATCGTCTTCGCCACGAACAAGAATACCTTCAACCATTTTTGAATCACGGCCATAAACGGGTGAACCAGAATTGCCGGAGAAGGCGTCAGCATTAGTTTTGAAAGTGTACGTCAATGAGTTATCACGAATCGTAATGCGGTCACTGATGACTTTTGGAAGTCCCAACGGATGTCCGGCAAGGGCGAGCTCTTCATTTGTCGCCACTTTGCCTACTCTGCGAATTGGAAGTGGTTTGCGATCTTCTACTTTGCGATTGAGACGAATCAAAGCGAAATCCAAACGCGGATTGTTTGACCAACTCACAAGCTCTGCGCATGAATACGATTTTGATTTTTGAAAAGAGACAGATCCTGAAGGAGCGATGAACTCTCCGCCATCGTTATAATCAAGAACCCAAGTTTGTTTTTTACAATCGTATTTATCTTTTACACAATGACCGGCCGTAAGAATAAGATCTGGGGCCACGAGAAAAGCAGAACAACTTGATACTGATGGCGATTCAGTAAAGCGTTCATCAGGGCAAAAGTTTAATCCAGAGCGAAGGTCTTTTGTTTTGATACTAATCACGTCGTCAGCACTTGAATCGATTCTCCAATTTGGAATTTGCGCCAGAGTTGCATCGGAAACTTTGATTAAGTCAGAATCAAACTCAGTATCGAGTTCAGTATGAATACGGCGGTTGTCGTTACCGTAGATAACTTTGTATTCGACATCTGCATGCATCGGTTGCGCATAAGAAGAGACAGTGCTTAGAGCACAAAGAATAAGAAATAGTGTTTTCATGCCCTCTAAATGCCAGAGAGCACTTAAAAAAGACAGCATGAGGGTAATAATTACAGACGTGAAAAAGTGTGGGCAAGTTCAACAATTCTCGGATCATGGACGCGGTATAGGCGGTGTGGTCCCTGCATTTTCATGAGACCAACCAGGCAATGGAAATGAAGGTGCTCACTTTCTTCAAAGGACTCGGTTCCCAGCGCCTTTCGGAGGAATGATTTTTTAGAAAGGCCAATGAGCATTGGGCAATCCGTATGGTCTAGGACTTCCTGAAAAGAATGAATCAACTGCCAGTTTTGTTCATAAGTTTTCGAAAAACCAAAACCTGGGTCGACAATCAAACGGTCTTCCCATCCCCGCTTTTTAAAGGCATCCGTCGCCCGTTGAAAGTTTTTTATCGTGGCTTCCGTCACATCCGCCTTATTCAAAAAGCTCATATGATTTAAAACCAAGTCACGGGAAGGAATATGCGTAGAACTATAGATGTAGAGACAATCAATTTGAGAAAGAGCATTCCAAAGTGATTCATCTAAAACACCACTCACGTCATTCCAAATTAACTTCACCCCCGGATGCGCACCTTTAAAAGCGCGGGCCATGCGAATGAAATTATCCGACTTATACGTATCAAAAGAAATTTTTTTTCCTTCGAATGAAAAATCTTTTGAAAGATTCAGAAAACTCTCAAATCGCGACCACTCTTCAACTTGAGTGATTGCTGAATTCATCGGTGCTGTTGATTCAAACCCCACATCGAGGATGAGATTGTTTCGCGCTAAAAAATTTTGTAGTTGAATGCGGGCCGAATCTTCGTTTAAGAATTTCCCGCGGTCTGAAAATGAATTGGGAGTCATATTTAAGACTCCCAATGTTTGAAACTTCTTAATGTCGATCATGAAAAAACTTAGGCCATAACCGGATTCATGCCGTTATTTTTTTTCGATGGATCTTCTTCTACAACTGGTTTTTTATCAGACTTCAATGGAAGTCCAATATCAATTCCAGCGACAACATCTTTGACTTGTTGGAAATCGATTGTCTCCCATGCCATAAGCGCTTGAGCAAGACGATCTAATCCATCACGGTTTGACTTAAGAATGTTAAGTGCCTGACGGTAATTTTTTTCAACGATGCGGTTAATTTCTGAATCAATTTCCTGAGATGTTTTTTCAGAGTAATCAACGTTTTCACCCATACCTGTGAAAGCTGACTGACCAGACTTGTGATAGTTGATCGGCCCCATCTTCTCACTCATACCCCACTTACAAACCATGTTGCGGGCAAGAGAAGTCGCGCGCTCGATATCGTTTGAAGCACCTGAAGTCATTTGTCCGTAAACAATTTCTTCAGCACAACGACCACCCATTAAAAATGAGATGAAGTTTTCTGCACGATCATTTGTAAGAGAGAGCATGTCTTCATTTGGAAGTGTTTGAGTAACACCTAAAGCACCACCACGAGGCATAATAGATACTTTGTGAATAGGATCTGTGTACGGAAGATTCATACCAACGATTGTGTGACCAGCTTCGTGGTACGCCGTCATTAGTTTTTCTTTGTCTGAGATCACAAGAGATTTTCTCTCAGGTCCCATAAGAACTTTATCTTTTGCTTGCTCAAAATCTTCGTTAGAAAGTTTTTTCTTATTGTAGCGAGCAGCGTTTAGAGCAGCTTCGTTTACTAAGTTAGCAAGATCCGCCCCCGTGAAACCTGGAGTTCCTTTAGCAATAACTTCCAGATCAACATTTTCTTCAAGCGGAGTTTTCTTCGTGTGAACTTTTAAAATTCCTAAACGGCCGCGCACATCTGGAGCTCCAACCATAACACGTCTATCGAAGCGACCTGGTCTCAATAACGCCGGATCAAGAACGTCGATACGGTTTGTAGCTGCAATGAGGATAACACCTTCATTCGATTCGAAACCATCCATCTCAACAAGAAGTTGGTTAAGAGTTTGTTCACGTTCATCGTGTCCACCACCAAGGCCCTGGCCTCTGTGACGTCCAACTGCATCGATCTCATCGATGAAGATGATACATGGAGCGTGTTTCTTTCCTTGTTCGAATAAATCGCGAACGCGAGAAGCACCAACACCAACAAACATTTCTACGAAGTCAGATCCTGAAATCGAAAAGAAAGGAACGTCAGCTTCACCGGCAACAGCTCTTGCAAGAAGAGTCTTACCAGTTCCTGGAGGACCTACAAGAATAACACCTTTAGGAATTTTCCCACCAAGTGACGTGTATTTTTTTGGATCTTTTAGGAAGTCGACAACTTCTTCCAATT
>CBIHOP010000322.1:0-3992 GCA_966211385.1 uncultured Bacteriovorax sp. | reverse complement strand
CTTTTAAAAACATTTAGTCTTCAGGAGAAATCAGTCGTTTTATTATCCGTTGATAATAATAAAAACATCGAGAATAATTTAAAATCTCTTTCGTACGCCATCCATAAACTTCACGCCTCTCAAATTATGTACGGTATTAAAATTGGTGATTCGCTTGAAGTTTCACCCGATCGCACTCAAAAACATTTCAAGCATTGCATGGATCTTTTGGCGACATATGAAAGTTAAACTTTACACAAGTCTCATCATTGCTCTTAATGTCGCTGTTGTTTACAACGAAGTTCCAGTTCAAATACTTTTTTTCACAATAATGTCTCTAATTCTTTCCTGGTTTCTAAAGCATAAGATGTTGAGAAATATAACCAAGATAGTTTTACTGGCTTCATCATTGATAATGTTACGAGTGCTATTCGAAAAACTTGTCAGCACTGAATGTGCCGTCTCGTTTCTATTGATTCTTGCCTCTCTGAAATCCTGGGAGCTGGACAACGAAAAAGATCATTTCAACATGTTTCTGATCCTCGCGCTTTCAGAGTGCAGTTTATTTTTATTAAATTCATCATTCTTGGTATTTCTAATGGGAATGATGAAAATGATTTTTTATTTTTATTACATTATTAAAATAAGAAATTATGAAATGAGCTTATTAAGCTTTAAAAGAATTTTTATTATTGTACTTCCAGCTTTAGTTTTCGCCTTGCTATTGTTTTTTACGTTTCCTCGTTTCACCCAGGGATTCATTAACACTGGTGAACTCCAGTCTGCTTACTCTGGTGTGAGTACCCAATTTAGCTTTCGAGAATTACCGGCCTTAAATCCATCCACCACCCAAGTCTTTAAAGTTTTTGGTCTCGAAAATGAGAGTTTAAATCCAACATTACTTTATTGGAGATCCCATCTGTTATGGGAGAATAAAAACCAAGAGTGGAAAAGTGGATATCACAATCTCAAATCAGAACCACTCGAAGTTCCCGTTCCTCAATTTAAGTATCGAGTTGAACTCCTAGAGAAGGTAAAAGAATTCCTTCCGACTCTTGATGGACGAAATCGCGTTTACTCCCCGCTTAGTACCAATAGCTATCTAGATGGTTCTCATCGTTTAAAACAACCGCTTCGCGGTGAACTCATTTATGATGTTCAAGGCAACTATGGAGACACACAGATATTTTTTAATGATTTAATGAAGCGAAAAGGGCTTAAGTTAAATTCAAACAGAGTAGATGAAGTTCGTAACAATTTTTTTTCACAGATTGACCTGAACATGGATGAATCAGCAAGATTAAAAATTCTTGTAAAAAAATTTAAAGAAAGAGAATTTCATTACAGCCTTACTCCCCCAGCATACAACAGCGTTGAAGATTTTATATTGACGGGTAAAGATGGATATTGCACTCACTTCTCTGCTGCTTTTGCCTTTCTGGCGAGAACAATTAATTTACCTAGTCGAGTGGTCGTTGGTTATCTGGGGGGCGAAAAAAATCCATTTGATGGATCAATTATTGTGCGCGAACAGGATGCACACGCATGGGTAGAAGTTTATTTATCCGAAAGAGGCTGGGTAAGAGTAGACCCAACAGGACTCGTTGTACCATCGCGCCTTATTATGAATGCAGGCGAGTTTTTTCAGCAACTCAATCCTTTTCTGGAAATTTTCAACCTGAAGATCGACCGAAGCTTGTTTTCTTTCGATTTGATAAAAAATATTTCACTTTATATTGATTCACTCAATTCTAAATTCTCCACAAATGTTTTTAACTTGGATAGAGATGCTCAAGCTGATTTATTAAGAAGAATTAATTTTTTGAATGTTCGACCTGGTTGGTTTTTTAGTTTAACAATCGTTATCTTTTTAATGTTTTTTTATTTTCTCTTTGTATTTATTGATCGAAAAAGATCTCATTCCGCTGAAAAACGCTATTTTCATTTTCTTAGAAAAATGAGTAAGCTGGGGCTCGAGAAAGCTCCATCGGAGACGGCAATGCAATTTAAACTCCGATGCCTGGAAGCTTTTCCAAAGGAAAGCCAGCAAATCCATAGGGAAACGGACTCTTATTTAGAGCACATTTATGGAAACAAATCATTGCATGATGCTATTGAAGAGTGATACTGAAAATCCATGGAAAATAAAAAATGTACTTTTGCTGACTTAAAGCTGTCAGCCCCGCTTTTAAAGGCCTTAGAAGAATTTAACTATACTCATCCGACACCAATTCAAGAGCAAGCAATACCTCTTCTTTTAGAGGGAAAAGATCTTTTAGGAGTGGCGCAAACGGGAACTGGGAAAACAGCTGCTTTCGCACTTCCTATCATTGAAGAACTTTGTAAAAGTAAACGAAGAGCACACCCTAAGCACACTCGCACACTTGTTCTAACTCCAACACGTGAATTGGCCATTCAAGTCCATCAAAGTTTTAGTGATTACGGTAAACATACTCACTTGAAGTATGCTGTTATTTTCGGAGGGGTTGGCCAGGCTCCTCAAGTAAAAGCGCTTTCATTTGGAGTTGATGTTCTTGTTGCAACTCCTGGTCGACTACTCGATTTAATGAATCAAGGTGCATTGAAGTTAAGTGGTCTCGAAGTATTTGTTCTGGATGAAGCGGATCGTATGCTTGATATGGGTTTCATTCACGACATTAAAAAGATTCTCCAGCAGCTACCTCCGAAAAGACATAATCTATTCTTTTCCGCAACGATGCCTGTTGAAATTGAAAAACTTGCAAATTCAATTTTAACAACACCAGCGCGAATTGAGGTAACTCCAGTTTCATCGACTGCCGAACTAATTGCCCAATCTGTAATGTTTGTTGATCGTGAAAAAAAGCGCTCACTTCTTAAGCATGTTTTGGAGAAGTCGGATCTGAAAAAAGTTATTGTATTCAGCCGAACAAAACATGGGGCAAATAGAATTTCTGAGTTTCTTGAAAAGAGTGGAATTACTTCTGAAGCTATTCATGGAAACAAGTCACAAACTGCACGACAAAGGGCACTTGAGAACTTCAGAAATGGTAAGATAAGGGTACTGATTGCGACTGACATTGCTGCTCGTGGAATTGATATTGATGACATCACTCACGTTGTAAATTTTGATCTTCCTAATGATCCAGAAAGTTATGTTCATCGTATTGGAAGAACTGCGCGCGCAGGCACTAAAGGTTCCGCAATTTCATTTTGCGATCATGAAGAAAAAGCATTCTTGAGAGATATCGAAAAACTAATCGGTAAAAAAATCGAAGCTGTTACCGATCATCCTTTTCATTCAAGCGCCGTCGTTGAAGCAAAAACTCTTTCTTATGGAAAAGCTAAAGCTTTGATCGATGCTGAAAACAGAGGACCAAGACGTCCTCAAAACAGACGCCGTCCTAATTCTTCCAAGGCAACTTCAGACCGTCCAAAAAAGAAGGCGTAACCGGAATATTATCAAGGCCAATGGTGATCTCACCAGTGGCCTTATTTGTATATGTCCTATGCAATTTATCCCAAACATTGAACACTGTTGAATAGTTTGAATTCGTTTCATGTTTTACTTCAGAGTGGTGAGCATGATGAAAATTCGGAGTAACAAATAATAGCGAAATGAGCCTTTCGATAGATGACGGAAGTTTAATATTAGAGTGATGAAATAGCGCAGCGGCTGTTACAAATATTTCAAACTGGACATATTCATAAACTTTAATTCCCAAAACAAAAATAATCACCGCTTTAAAAAGAGCTGAGAAAAAGAATTCACCTAAATGAAATCGCAGAGCGGTTGTCGCATCCATTTCTCGATCTGCATGATGAAATTTATGAAAACGCCATAAGACTGGTACTTCATGATTGAGTCGATGCCAGTAGTAGAGAATGAGATCTAACAAAATTAGAATCAAAAAAGATCTTCCTGGAAATTTTGGAACAGAAAATAAAGAAGGCTGACTTGCAATTGATGCTAGAAAAAACAAAGACATTAATCGATTGAAGGGTGCGCTGAGAAGAAAATAACCCAAATTGAG
>CBIHOP010000321.1:0-4018 GCA_966211385.1 uncultured Bacteriovorax sp. | reverse complement strand
GAAATAATTCCCGTTACCTTTGCAGTTTAAAGTTGCTGTTAAATTCTTCAAATTAATTGTGGCCAGGCAATAAGTAAGTTCTGCTTTATTGTCGGACGCATGCTTCGCAATCATCGTTTCAAAATGTTCACATTGTGATGAAAGGGTTGTCGTCGGTGTCGACATTTTTAAAACTTCCATTTCTGCCAGGATCATAGAAGAAACAATGTAATTTTTTGTACCCGCCATTAAAAAGAGAATTTGATTGTCGCTCTGGAGTATATCGAAAAACTCTCCGCCGCTTTTTTCACCGGCCATGAATTTACTCGTGATCGTTACGCCTTTAAAACTATCTGTGCGAACTTTTACCAATCGGTCATGCAGATCTTTAACTCTCGTTAATTCACTTTTTGTATATTCATAAAGTTTATCCATGTCTGAAGCCAGAGAATCTAATTGAACTTCTGAAGCAGGAACGGCCAGTTGCAAATAATTTTTCAGCAGAGGCACGTTGTAATTTAATTCTTGAGTCAGATCGATGAATCCAAAAACTTGATTCACGTGAGCACTTAATTCAGCAACTAACTTGAAATCGCGACGAGCATTAATGGCAATCACTGTTTTTTGGGTTCTTTTAGAAAGAATCATTTTGCAATCATTCACACGGTCCTGATCGAGGTTAAGAATGAGAGGTCCACTGCCTTCAATAGAAGTATTCCACTCCTTCAATGAAGCCTCCATACCCACTTCGCGGGCCAGATTCTTAATATAGTCATCAAATCGCTGTTCAACTCGAACGTAGTTCAATTGTTTCATGGTATTTCCTCGTAATCCTAACATTGTAAAATAACGTCGAAAAAAGCGTTAATTAAAAAACGAGCACCACAAATAATAGGCAGTAAACAAAAAGGTGGGATTTCTTATACCCTCGTAATCTGGTCAAATTCGCATCTTTCCTAAAGTTGCCCATGAACCTAACCGATACTAAATGAAAGTGGTGGGCCATTAGGTCACCTTGTGGAAATTTTCATGGCAAAAAAGAATAACGTTTATCAGCTTTCTGCACATAAGGCGAAGAAGTCCAAAAAACCGAGGACTGAAGCGCACGTTATTTCTCATCCAGCTTCAACAGCTTTTCCACTCAATCCCGCTTTCGCAAACGATCCAGTAAAAAAAGAATTTTTCGAACTTTCAGTTAAATCACTTTTAAGTGCTCTTCGCTGTAAAGATGAATACACGTGGGGACATTCTCTTCGTGTAGCTTACTTCTGCGTTTCTGTTGGTAAAGAAATGGGACTGTCGCCTGAAGAAATTTATGAGTTAGAGGTCTCTGCTCTCTTTCATGATCTCGGAAAAATTGGTGTACCCGATTCCGTTCTTAGAAAACCATCGCGATTAACTGATGAAGAATTTTTAGAGATGAAACTTCACCCGACAAAGTCTTATACCATTCTTGAAGATTATCCAATCTTCAGAAAAATGGCGATCAATGCAAAATATCACCATGAGCGTTTTGATGGGCGTGGATATCCGGATGGACTTAAAGGTGAAGACATCCCACTATTTTCAAGAATCATTCTTATCTCAGATACATTCGATGCTATGACTTCTACTCGTCCTTATCGTAAAGGACTTCCTTTCGAAGTGGCATTTGCCGAGCTTCGTGAATTTGCGGGCACTCAATTTGATCCAGTTATTGTGGAAAAATTTATTGCTTGTATGACGAAAGAACAGCAGAAAAATCAAAAGACATTTACTCTGCAAGTTCTAGAAGGAAATTTCCTTAAAGACGCAGCTTAGTTCTGACAAAACGTCGTCGCGAGATTCGTACTCACATTATATTTTTGAACCTTGATGCAATCTTCTTCTGAATTATAAACATTCTGCACGACACACTCTTGAGCGTTGCCTTTAGCTTTATTCCATTTCATGTTTTTATTGCAGGCAATGTATTGAGGTTTATCAATGCAGGCCCAATGTTTGTCCTTGCAGTTATAAACTAATCCACGCCCTAACACTTCATATGAAGGTGGTGGTGTCTGAACTTCTTCTTCAACAATTTTATCTGCCATATTGTTTGAAGACTCAGCACTCTTTTTTTCAACGTTATCAATCAACTGATCTAGTTTTTCATCCAACGCTTTTTCACCAGTAGCAACCTTCGGCTCTTGAATTGGTTCAGGCTCTACTGCAGGCATTTCAACAGGAGGTGTAGGCTCTTGTGGAATGGAAGGAGCTTCTTTATCAGTGATATTGATATTTTCCACAGGTGGAGCAGTTTCTTCTACTGGAGGTGTTGTTGTTGTTTCAGATTTTGTTGCGATAACAGCTTCTGCTGGTTTTTCGGCAGCAGCTTCAGGCTTAGGTCTTTTTCTACGCGGTTTAGGGGTTGCGACCGTTTCAACAGCTTCTTCTTCAGGATTCAAAATAAAATGATCGAGGGCCAGATATCCCAATGCAATAATAACAACGACGCGGATGAGCATACCTTGTTTTTGCTTTGGGTCGCTCGAACTTTCGCCTTCTTCCGATGACGTTTCTTCGCCTTCTTCTAGATTTTGTTCTTCTTCTTCACCTTCTGCACTTTTTTTAGCGCCAGGAAGACTGTTTTTGATGTTTGTGATAAGTTTTTCGAGCATATAGAAATTATAAAGGATTTTCATGAAAGTCATAGATGACGGAGTAATTAAATACGACCGGTCAAATTTTACCTACTGCCCTTCTCTTCCCGAGGAGGAAATTCATTCTCTGGAATACTGGAGAAAAAAACTCTACAAATTAAATCTCATTGGTGAGTATCCAGAAGTGAACATCGGTTTCGGAAATATGTCCGTCGTTCAAGATTATCAAAATATTTTCGAAAGCAACCACCGCCAGTTTGTGATCACGGGAACTCAGACGGGAAAATTTGCAGACTTAAATGGCGCTCACTACACTCGTGTCCTCGATTACGATATCGAAAATCTAAAAATCAAAACGATGGGACCAATTGAAGCCTCGAGCGAAGCCCTCACTCACGCTGCCATTTACATGGCCAATCCGAAGATCAATGTTATTTTCCACATCCATTCAACAGACATCTGGAAAGGTATGATCAAAGATAATACTGACTACACTTGTGAAAGCATTCCTTACGGTACAGTTGAGATGGCGCACGCTACTCAAAAATGTGTTGCTAAAAAAACTCAGGGTACACTTTGCATGCGTGGACATGAAGATGGAGTGGTGATTTATGGTGAGGATTTCGAAACTGTAGGGCGACTAACATTGGAACTTAACGATCGTTACTGTTCACTAAATAACTAGTGAATTGATTTCCGGCCGGAGAAAGCTGGATTCCATTTTTCGGTTCCCCATTTTCTTCCTTTTCTTTTTGATTTTGAATAATCCACTCTACTGGACCATCACTACCGAATTTTTCTGCTAACGAATTCAAAACAAGTCCCATTGTCTTACGATAATTTACTTCTACGAATGGATAGGCCTTCAACATTCCATCTTCTTCATAGATAAAGGAATCAATTTGAATGTTCGATTGCGCACCCATCGAAAGATAAATTTCTGCGATGTCTTCTAAGTCTTTTTCTAAATCAGAGATATCGAAATCATATTTTTCGAGAATACATTTTTTAAATTCGTTAGTTGTTGATGCTGACATTCCACCGCGGAAAGCACCACGACTCGAATTGTAATTTTCAACCATGAATGAATTTACAATTTCACCCTCTCTAACAACAAAAGTAGTTCCTAGATCGAAGACTCTTTTGTACTTAGGTTCTAACAATAGTGTTCCCTGCAGCTTTAATTTATTTTCATCTATCGTTTCGATAGAAAAGCTTTGATGACCAATTCCACTAAAACTGTGCGGATGTTTTAATAGCCACTCTGTGAATTGAGGATATTTATTGCAATGAGATTTAATTTCTTCAAAACTCTGCACCCATTGACCGTACATGAAACCCCAGTCATTAGCTTGAGCGATCTGCGACGATGTTAATTTAGAATTTAACTTCTTCTCCAATTGTAAATCATGATGATG
>CBIHOP010000320.1:0-4026 GCA_966211385.1 uncultured Bacteriovorax sp. | reverse complement strand
TGTTGCCATGACTTTCGAATCTGTTCTTGGATATGAGAGACATTTATATTTTTCGTAAAGCGATTGAGCGATCTCAAGCGTTTTGCTGGCCGAAAAACCAAACTGCATATTGGCCTGTCGTTGAAGTTCGGTCAGTGAATACAATCCTTGTGGATAAGACGTTTTTTCAGTTTCGTTAAGAACAGTGATGACGGACTTTTTCTTCTCACATTTTGCAAGAATGACTTCCAAATCGGCCTTTTTGTCTTTTCGTTTCTCATCTTCCTTTTTTTTAGGATCAAACCAGTAGGCCGAAAAAGTTCCCGCTTTATACTTGAATTGTGCTTTAAGCTCGAAGTAATCCTGAGGAACAAAAGAATCTATCGCCTTTCTTCGTTCAACCAACAATGATAGAACGGCCGTTTGTACTCGTCCTACGGAAAACAAATCATTCAGCTTGATTGTGGCAAGCCTTGAAAGATTCATTCCCACCAACCAATCAGCTTTTTGGCGAGCGCGACCAGCAATAAAGAGGCGGTCAAAATCATAGAGAGGTTTAATATTTTTTAATTCTGAATGAATGACTTCTTTTGTTAGTGCGGCCGATGTCCAAAAACGAAACGCTTTATGTCTGCTTTTAGCATCATTTAAAATAAGACGTGCAATTAATTCACCTTCACGACCGGCATCGGTTGCTACAATTACTTTCTCAATATCTGGCCTTTTAAGAAGTCTTTTAATGATGTCTAATTGCTTTTTAGTTTTAGGCTGAGCTTTGAATTTAAATTCTTCCGGCAGAATGGGAAGAGTATTTAAACTCCATTTTTTAAATTTGGGATCGTAATCTTCCGGATCAAATGGAGCAAGCAAATGTCCAATCGCCCAAGTGATGACGAACGAATCGTTTTCGATGAAGCCGTCATTTTTTCCTCCTGCATATAGTGCAAGAGCAAAGTCGCGGGCCACAGAAGGTTTTTCAGTAAGAATTAATGTTTTCATTATTCTAGAGTTAGCAAAAAAAAAGGGCCGGAGTAATCCGACCCTTTTGAATTTAGCATTTAAATTCAGCTTTGAAATTAGATTTCAGCTGAAGTTGGTTTGTACCAGCAAAGTGGACGTACACCATCAGTGTAACCATCTTTTTTGATACATACACCAGTGATTGCGTTTGTATCAGAAACGTCTTCACTGATTGATTTATCACATAGACCACCAGAGAAATAAGTATCTAGACGACACTGTGCTGCTGGGTGGTTATCGTTTGTACGAGATACTTTTGAAGTATCTGGAGTATCAAAGTTAACTCTTGAGTTACCACCTAGGTCACCAAGAAGCATAGCAAGTGATTTACCGGCCATAGCTACACGTTGACATAGAGCGATTTCTCTTTCTGATTTATAGATTGCTTCACAACGCTTAGTTGCTTCAGCATCAACAGTCATTTTTGATACAGCTGCGATGTTGTCATCGTTTTCGTAAACGCGACGAAGACATTTCATAGCTCCCCAGTAATCAGATTGACCTTCGTTAGAAGCCCAAGCAGATCCAAATCCACCTTTCTTAGGTGCTCCACCAATGTGGTGACCTAATTCGTGACAAACTACTAGTTGGAAACCGTCAACAGTGACTAGTGGGTGACGAGCAAGACCACCGTACATATTTACTTGCCAAGTAGAACCCATTCTTTGAGCTGAAGCATTTACTGTTTCATCTTTCCAAAGATTGTTCATCTTAAGAGTTCCACCCTTAGATTTTACGATTGGGGCGTAGATAGTAGAAACGCGGTTAATGGCTTCCAAGAATTTCTCTTCAGTCATGTTGTTTGCGTTTTTATCATTAACACCGATTTTCAGATTGTTTTCTGGAGCAAAGCCACTTTTACCGTGGATATCGCAAGAGAAAGCTTGTGAGAATGTTAAAGTCGTTGCCATCAATGCAACTAAAATCCCTTTTGTCATAATGTCCTCCGTAACAAATATTAGGATTTAATTATGATTCACCTTCCAATGTGGTCTGGAAAAGGAATTAATCTCTCATTATCTGACATTTCCCGTAAGACAATTTTTCCCAATGAAAATGAGAAAAAAGAAAAAGAAAAAGACCCCTCGAAAGGGGCCTTTGTCAAAAAATTGGCAGAGGTTTTTCTCTGTTTAGATCTCGTTAGCACCTGGTTTGTACCAGCAAAGTGGACGTGTTCCCATTGTGTAGCCATCTTTTTTGATACATGTTCCAGTGATTGCATCTGTATCAGAAACATCATCTAGGATTGATTTATCGCAAAGACCGCCGTGGAAATAAGTATCAAGACGACATTGAGCTGCAGGGTGGTTGTCATTTGTTCTCTTAACAACTTTTGTATCTGGAGTGTGGAAGTTTACGTTTGAGTTACCACCAAGTGAGCCTAGAAGTGATCCTAGTGACTTTCCTGCCATTGCTACACGCTGGCAAAGAGCAATATCCGAAGCTGATTGGTACGCTTCTGAACATTTTTCAGTAGCTTTTGCATCGATTTGCATACCAGCAACGATAGCGATGTTGTCATCGTTCTCAAGAACGCGTCTCATACACTTAAGACCTGCGAAGTAGTCTGATTGACCTTCGTTAGATGCCCAATCCCCACCGTAATATTTTGGAGCTCCACCAAGATGGTGACCAAGTTCATGACAAACAACCATCATGAAACCATCGTCTGTTGTAAGGTTGTGGCGAGCAAGACCACCGTACATATTAACGTGCCAAGTATCACCAGATTGATTAGCAGAAGCGTTTACAGTTGTGCTTCTCCAGTCATTGTTCATTTGAAGTTTTTTTCCACGAGCTGCTACGATTGGAGAATAAACCGCTTCAACACGGCCGATGATTGCATTGAATTTTTCTTCAGTCATTGTGTTGGCCATTTTATCACCAACTGCGATGCTTAGATTGTTCTCTGGCATGAATCCAGTTTTTCCGTGAATGTCACACGCGATAGCTTGTGATAGTGATAAAGATAGTGCGACAGTAGATAGTAAAATTCCTGTTTTCATCGAGTCCTCCATAACGTCTAATGAACAATAATTAATGCTCTCTCCTTTTTAATTTTTGTGGTGAAAATAAATCTTTCAATATCTATCATTAGAAGAGTTCGACAGCATTTAGATATCTGACTATTCACTTTGGTTTTTCCCACTTTCACGTTAAGGTTTGAATATGAAAAAACTTTTTAAAATGACTTTATTACTTTCTCTTTGTCTTTCAACAGCAACTGCCGTCGCTCAGGAAGCGGACGAAAAAGATGAAGAAACATCAGGCAATGTTTCTTTAGGATACGGACTTGCGCTGAAAAAAAATAATCGTGAAGGAAATACATATGAAGACAGCGACAAGAGTACAATCGCCAAAACATTCCCGCTCGTACAATTTTCTTACGGTCGTTTTTCTCTCGGAGGACAAGGTCTCGCCTTTCGATTAACAGGTTCAGAGCGCGAAGGTTTTTCACTGATCGCCAATTTAGGCGGTGAACGTTACGAAGCTCCCGGAATGGTTGGAAGAAAAAAATCATTATTTATAGGCGGTCTTTATAAGTGGAATAAATACTCTCTTATGGCCTCGCATGATGTAGGATCAAAATCAAAAGGAACGGATGCACAGTTTTCTTATAATGAAGTCTATTTCATCACCAAAGGTTTACTAGCTCGTGCTTCTGCTTTTATTGAATTTCACGATAAAAATTACAATCAATATTATTATGGCGTGAATGCCACTGAAGTCACGCCAACAAGAACACAAACGAATTTAAAAGGATCTCTCACTCCTGGAGTCGGTGGAATGTTAATTTCCCAGGTGGTTCCGCGTTTTTCACTCCTCACAGGTATGAATATTAAAATTATTAGTAAAAAAATTCAGGATTCTCCAACAGTGAAAGATCAACCATTAGATGTGGGTGGATTTATCGGGTTTAATTATCGTCTATAATCTTATTTTTTGTAAACTGCCCCACTATAGTGGTGGAGAAAAAGAGAGAGGTCATGGTTAAAATCATGACCTTTTTTTATTTTAAATAGTACT
>CBIHOP010000319.1:0-4043 GCA_966211385.1 uncultured Bacteriovorax sp. | reverse complement strand
ATAATTCTGGTAATACACCTTGAGGAAGAGGTTGATTAAATGCATATCCTAATGTAAATATATTTTCGAATCCCAGAGAAAGAAGTTCTTTCATGTGAAATTCCGGAGAGGTGTTGAGGTACCAGGAACTCATGCTTTGAGATTTTGCATGGGCCACTTGAAAAGGATGAATGTGCGTTTCCATTCCAGGGTTCTTGACCATTGTCGGAGTCATAACATCCAAAAAGCCCTCGGATTGAAAATGCTGGCGAATGGCCCAAAGCAAGTGAAATTGAGCGTGTAGTTTTTCTTTTCTCATGTTTAGGCACAATATATGAGAATTCCCTCGCTATGCAAGTTGAAAAAAAAGGCAACTTGCCTTATCTTCTAGCAGCTTTAAACATAGGTTTATAAAAGGGTTTTATGGATTGGTTATACATCGTCATTGGATTGGTCGTTTTTGCTTTAACTCTTTTCTTTTTCTTATCTAAAAAAGAAAAACAACTTCCACCACCTCCACAAACAAATGTTGAAATTCCAACTACACAAAAAGTTGAAACTAAAATTGAAACCAAAGTTGAACCTGTCGTTGTTGTTGAACCAAAAAAAGTTAGTTTCAAAGACAGATTAAAACTTGGATTGTCACGTTCCCGCAATGAAGTTTGGGGAAAATTGACGACACTATTTTCAGGCCAAACTCTTGATCAAGAAAAAGTGGAATCACTTGAAGAGCTTCTTTATGGAGCGGACATAGGTACAAATACAGTCGATGCTCTGATGAAAGAAGTTCACAAAAAAGCAAAAGAAGGGGATTTGACAGAAGAAAGTTTTAAAACTTTTCTCTTCTCTTTTCTCAAAGATAAAATGCAACCCGTGCAGGCGCACATCGATCAATCACTCTATGCTTATGATCCAAATGCACCGAAAATGACAAAAGTTATCATGATCGTCGGTGTAAACGGTGCTGGTAAAACAACAACGATCGGAAAGCTTGCCACTAAGCTGCGCGCTCAGGGAGCAAACGTTGTTGTGGGAGCTTGTGATACATTTCGTGCGGCAGCTGTAGATCAACTTCAAGTCTGGTGTGATCGTGCAGGAGCAAAAATGATTCGCGCTAAAGAAGGGGCAAATCCTTCTGGTGTTGGTTACGATGCCCTTCAAGTAGCGCTCAATGAAAAAGCTGATTACTGCATCCTTGACACAGCAGGACGTCTGCACACTAAAGAAAACTTAATGGACGAGTTGAACAAAAGTAAAAACGTTTTGAAGAAGCTTGATCCATCTGCTCCCCACCAAATTCTTTTAGTCATCGATGCCATTACTGGACAGAATGCTTTACGACAGGCTGAAGAATTTCATAAGACACTCGAGCTAACTGGCTTAATCTTCACAAAGTGCGATGGCTCTTCAAAGGCCGGAAGTGCTGTTTCGATCGTCGATCAGCTGAAACTTCCGATTGCTTATATCGGTGTTGGTGAGACTGCGGACGATCTCGATATTTTCAATGTAGATGATTATCTTCATGCACTTTTAGGAAGCGAACAAGCGACTGTTCAATAGTGTAGTGCAAGGCATTTTGTTTGACGTAAATTCCTGTATCGATTACTCTTAATACAATGGATAACGTAAGAGAAAATCAAGAGATATTTGAAGTCCTGGGCTATCGACTCAAGCTTAAAAAAAATGAAGAGCTGAATGGTGTTAGTCCTAGTGATATTGTCGGATTTGTTCAGTCAGAGGCTCACAAAATATTCAATGAATCACCAACATTAGCACCACATCAAGTTGCGGTGTTACTGTCGCTGAAGTTCGCTGGTGAAAAATTAGCCCTTGAAAAAGAGTATCGCGAAAGTATCGATCAGCTGCGCACAACTGCAGTTGATGCCCTTCAATACATCGAAGAAGTTTCTCCCACAACACGTTAGACTCGCTTGAAAACGAAAGCGGAGTTGAGGTCAGAATGGAAGCGAAAGCTTGCAGCAACTGATTTATCAATTCGCAATCAATGGAGTCGGCAACTCTCTCTCAATCTGCTGGACCACCTGCGATCTCTAAATGTGAATCCATCAAAAACAATTATTGGTGCTTTTGCTCCCTTTCAACAGGAACCCGATTGGACGGTTGAATGGGATAAAGATTTAAAGCTGACGGCCTTTCCTAGTATCGCTGATGACAAAATGGTTTTTCGTCTCGCGACTTTGGATGAACTCGAACATAAAAATGAATTCGGTTCAAAAATTTTAGGGCCCATGCATTTGCATCCGATTGTTGAACCCGATCTCTTCCTTGTGCCTGGATTAGTTTTTGATGAGAAAGGCGGAAGGTTAGGAAGGGGAAAAGGATACTATGATCAGGCGCTGGAACACCAAAAACTTGCTCTCAAGATTGGAATCGCATTTGAGATGCAACTAATCGATGAAGTTCCCTGCGATGATCATGATGTGAAACTAGATTTTATTGTAACGGAAAGAAGAATAATAAACTGTAACTAAAAACACTTCGGTGTGTTCTAAATAGAAATAAAGGAGTCAGAGACAAATGAATATATCAGTGATCTTGGCCTCAGTGCTTTTTGCCATCGTGGGAGCCATCATTGGCTACGTGGTGAAAAATGCACAAGTCCAAAAAGAAATAAAAGAAAAAGAAGGTAAAGGAAACGATATCGTTGAGAAAGCTAAAAAAGCTGCTGACGAAATCAAGTACAAAGCTCGTCAAGAAGCAAAAGAAATTGCCCGCGAAGAAAAAGAGCGTTCAGACCGCGAAATCGCTAACCGTACAAACGAAATCAAAAACCAAGAACGTGAAGTTGCTAAAAAAGAAGCAACTCTTGATCGCAAGATTGAAGATCACGATAAAGAAGTAAAAGTTTTAAAAGAAAAAGAAATCGCTTTTGAAGTCTCTAAAAAACTTCACGAAGAAGAAGCGCTAAAACTTAAAAAGAAACAAGATGAGTTCAGCGATCGTCTTGCTCAAGTAGCACAGATGACAAAAGAAGAAGCGAAAAACGAGCTTCTTCGCGCAATGGAAGAAGAAGCTCGCGTTGACTTCGGTAAAGTTCTTAGAAGAATCGAAGAAGAAACAAAAGAAGAAGCAGAAGCAAAATCAAAAAGAATTGTGGGTATCGCGATTCAAAGATTTGCTGGTGAATATGTTGGTGAAAAAACTATCGGTTCAGTTGAGCTTCCAAGTGACGACGTTAAAGGTCGCCTAATTGGTCGTGAAGGTCGTAACATTCGCGCCTTCGAACAAATCTGTGGTGTCGATTTAATTATCGATGATACTCCAGAGGTTGTTGTTATTTCGTCTTTCAACGTCGTAAGAAAAGAAATCGCTCGTATGGTTATCCAGAAGCTTATTGCTGACGGACGTATTCACCCTGCGAAGATTGAAGAATTCCATGATAAATCAAAAGCTGAAATGGAACGTCAGCTAAGAGACCTGGGTGAAAAAGCTCAGATGGAAATCGGAGTTCACGGTATCCACCCTGAAATTTTAAAACTTGTTGGAGCTCTTCAGTGGAGAACTTCATACACGCAAAACCAATATCAGCACGCAATTGAAGCTGCATTCATCTGTGGTGCAATGGCCGCTGAACTTGGCTTAAATGTTAAGCAAGCAAGAAGAGCAGCTCTTCTTCACGATGTAGGTAAAGTTATCGACGCTTCAGCAGAAGGATCACACGCCGTTATCGGTGCAGACTTCCTGAAAAAATATGGAGAGTCTCCAGATATCGTTCACGCCGTTCGCGCTCACCATGATGATGAAAAACCAGAATCAGTTCTTG
The DNA here is from genome assembly GCA_966211385.1 of uncultured Bacteriovorax sp. Classification (GTDB taxonomy): domain Bacteria; phylum Bdellovibrionota; class Bacteriovoracia; order Bacteriovoracales; family Bacteriovoracaceae; genus Bacteriovorax. The sequence continues at coordinate 280 of CBIHOP010000319.1, read as the reverse complement.
CTCACCTTGTAGCAGCGTCTGATGCACTCTCTGGTGCTCGTCCAGGTGCTCGTAAAGCGATGATGGAATCTTACGTTTCACGTCTGACTGACATTGAAGAAATCGTAAATTCATTCGAAGGTGTTTCTAAATCTTACGCCATCTCTGGTGGACGTGAAGTAAGAGTCTTCGTTGAAAACGATCGTGTAAGTGATGAAGAAACAGTCATGCTTTCTCGTGACATCGCTAAAAAGATTGAAGAAGAAATGTCTTACCCTGGAACAATCAAAATTACTGTTCT
>CBIHOP010000318.1:0-4083 GCA_966211385.1 uncultured Bacteriovorax sp. | reverse complement strand
GTTGATTACGTGAGTTTTGACTTTAAAACTCCTTCAACAGGTGTGCGTACGCCGGTAAACAATCTAGTGCGTATGCAAGAGCACTACGCGCACAAAACACTATTCAAAGCAGTCATTGCTGACGGTCCAGATTTCGCTGCAACGTTAGAAGCACGCGCTGAAATCGAAAAAGCATTTCCAGTGACGATTCCTTTTATCCTTACTCCCTGTTACAACACAGGCGAAGAATTCCCAATGGAGCGCTTTAAAAAAGTGTTAACGTGGAACGAGGAAAATGGCGGTCTTTTCCGTGTCATTGGTCAGCAACATAAGTGGATTTTCGGCCCGAATGAAAAACTCGTCTAGAGTTTAACAAAAGTAAGATCTTGTTATTTGCCTTTCGCTTTTAATCACATTGCAATTAAAGGAACACACACTATCTTCAAGGATGAAAGATGCAGAGGTTATTCCTTCTCGTGCTTTTGAGCATGAGTTCATTGGTCTACGCCCGAGACTACAAATTAGGGTTGATTGATATCCCAGAAAATATTCCTTTATATGAAGACCGCACGAAGGCACTGGAGAGTTGGGACTGGCGAAACGTTAACGGCGTCAATTGGTTAACTCCAGTTCGTGATCAAGGCAACTGCGGATCATGTGTTGCTTTTGCCGCTTTAGCAGCTCTAGAAGCTCAATATAAGATTGCTTCAGGACAGTCGTGGTTGGACCCTCAATTTTCTCCTCAACAGCTTTTTAATTGTGGAGGAGGAGCTTGTGAGATTGGATGGCAACTCAGTCCCGCAATGAAAATGTTAAAAAATAAGGGAGTCGTGGATGCTGCTTGCTCTCCTTATGAATCTGGGGCCACTGGTCAAAACGTTCAATGCTTAAAAAACTTTTGTGAAAGACAAGCGGAACGAACGTTTAAAATTGTCGATTACACATCTCCATCTTCATGGGGCGGATCCGCGGCAAAATTAAAAGCGGCAATCAAAAAAGGACCTGTTGTAACAGGGATGACTGTGTACGAAGACTTTATGACTTACACAAAAGGAATTTATAAATCGAATTCAAATCGTCGTATGGGTGGACATGCTGTCACTATCGTTGGTTTTAACGATGTTGAACGCTACTGGATTATCAAAAATTCATGGGGTGAAGAATGGGGAGAAAAAGGATTTGGACGCATCTCTTACGATGACAAGTCGGGTGTAGGCGAGAGCACTTATTCTCTCTTACTCAAAGCAGAACCAGAATATATTTCCATTACTTCACCTGAAAACCGTTCATATATGAGCGGAGAAAAAAATGTAGTTGTTGAACACACTCAATCTTCACCAGGAGAGCTCGTTGTTCGCGGAGAAGGCGAGCTCACAAAAATGAATTCATGTGATGAAACAGGATCAAAAATTTGCCAAGTGAGTTTCGATACAACTCGCATGCGAGATGGCCGTTACGAAGTCTATGCGCAAGCAAACGGTTTTAAATCAATGACGAAAGAATTTTTTGTCGTGAATAAGGCACCTTCGACTAAAGTAGAATTTCGAGGAAGCACAGGTGTTGATCTTTCTAAACCGCAAAAAGGCCGCATTGAATTTGATCTCGATGTGCTCTCATCATCTGTTATGCCAAAAGATATGCAAATGATTCTTCGAAATGAAAAAGGAGAAAACGTTCTTGTTCGTGACATTCCAGAAGTTTTTCCCAAGATGAGATTGGGACTAAGAACAAATCATTTTGCCAATGGAACCTACAAACTTTTCTTTATCTCAAGAACACCTTTAGGTGCCACTTCGCACTCCTCTCAGTCAAATACTGAAAATCTTATTATTCAAAACTAACATTTAGGGAGAGAAATCTCCCTTTTTCTTACACCATTCACCCTTGCCTTGACTGACAGATCTAAGATCCGTAATTAGAATCATTGTTTTTTCAATTGACCAAGGATTACTCATGAAAGTTATCGTTCTTTTGACTGCGCTTTGTGTTTCCACACTTTCGCACGCTCGCCTTACTCCAAAAGCACTTAATGCTGTTTTAAAAGCGCAGAAAGCAGAATGGAGTGCAGGTGAATCAACAATTTCTAAAATGAGTGACCGTGATGTTGTAAAACTTCTCGGATCAAAAGATAGACCAGAAGGTGATCGCCTTTTTGAAGATCAGACAAAGGCCGTTGATATGCATGACTGGAGAAATCACGGTGGTATTAATTGGGTTGGTTCCGTTCTTGATCAAGGTCAATGTGGATCGTGCGTGGCCTTCGGTGCTGTCGCAACACTTGAAACACAATACAGAATCAGTGCAGGACTTTCTTGGCTAGCTCCAAGTTTTTCCCCTCAACAACTCTTCAACTGCAACGGTGGAGCTTGTGATTCAGGATGGTTTGCTCAAGCAGCGGCCGATACGCTTATGAATCGTGGAATTGTCGATTCATCATGTGTTCCTTATGTTTCAGGACAAACGGGAAAAGACATTCAATGTAAAATGAATTTCTGCCAAAACCAGGCAAGCAGAACATACAAAATCGCAACATATGAAAGACCAACTTCATACGGTGGTTCAGCGGCTAAAATCAAAGCAGCTCTTAAGCGCGGTCCGCTTGTTACTAACATGACTGTGTATGATGATTTTTTCAATTACACTTCCGGAATTTACAAAGCGGTTAGTGAAACTGTGGCCGGTGGTCACGTTGTTTCTCTCGTTGGATTTAACGACGTAGAAAGATACTGGATCATTAGAAATAGCTGGGGCACATCTTGGGGAGAACAAGGTTTCGCGCGTATTTCTTATGATGATAAATCAGGAATCGGTGAGAACACTTGGTTATATGTTCCTGCTAAAGAAGAAAATTTCTTTGATGTTGTATCACCAAAAGAACGTGAATATGTCTCAGGTGCGCTTGAGATGAAAGTTCATTCAGGAAAAGTGGCCGCTTCTGAAATCGTTCTTAGTTCAAACAAAGGACAAAATGTTCAGAAACTTTCAAACTGTGCTCAGAATACAACGACAGAATGTTTGATCAATCTTGATACTACTGCACTCGCTGACGGAACTTATGAAGTTTATGTTCAATCAGGAAACAAACGCTCAGTAGTGCGTGAATTTTCAATCAACAACTCACAACCAGAAACAGTTGTGACTTTTGATGGTATTGATCTTTCTCGCCCGCAAACGGGAAAAATCTTTTTTAATATCTCACTTTCCAACTATAAAGTTATTCCTCAAAAACTTGCTCTGGTTGTTGAAAATGAAGCAGGCGTAAGAGTTGTGAACAAATCAACTGATGTTGTAACAGAAAAAATGAGCATCAGCTTAAGAACACCAGCAGTCGCAAATGGAACGTACAAAGTTTACATTGAAGCTCTTACTCCGCTGAACGGAGAAGCGGTGGCAAACCTTTCTGAAGCAAAGACTCTCATTATAAAGAACTAATAAATGAATTTGACGTACACAGAGTTCCTGCCAAGCACCGAGCAAGACAAACTTGCAGATTTTCTAGCAAGCGAGACATGGCCTTTCCATGTCAACGAACATCTGACAGTTCTTCGCGCCCACGAACTCATCAACGATGGTCTCTTCTCAGGAGAGTCCAACATGACTTTCTGGATTCATTTTGATGATGAAGATGTGGGCATCATTCGTCTCACAGATATGGACGACCTCGAAGACGGCCATCCCTTGTTTGATCTTAGACTAAAAAAAGAATTCCGAAGCCGCGGTATCGGCGCACACGCCATCCAGTGGATGTGCGATTTCCTTTTCAACGGCTGGCCTTCGCTTGATCGCATTGAAGGAACCACTCGCGCAGACAATATTCCGATGCAAAAACTTTTTATGAAATGTTTTTTCGCCAAAGAAGGTCATCATCGCGAAGCATGGCCCGCTGCCGATGGAAGAGTTTACGATTCTGTTCGCTTCAGTTTACTTAAGAAAGACTGGATCGCTGGAACAATCACACCTGTAAAATTTTAAACGAATCGACTTATTAAAAAGCTCTGCGGTTCCGGCAATAACATATTTAAGTATGTTCGGAGCCTGTAGAGAAAGTCACTTTCTTCAATTGTAGAAATTAGCCTCAACTCAAAACCCGGATAGAGTTCTTTA
>CBIHOP010000317.1:0-4086 GCA_966211385.1 uncultured Bacteriovorax sp. | reverse complement strand
CCGCAAGCTTCTAAGTGTTACCACCTCTCTTACGGAATGGTTGTTCGTCCAGACGGAAAAATGTCGTCTCGCTCTGGAAACTCGTTTACGTTCCTTCAACTCATCGATCTCGTTATCAACGAAATCAATGTTTATCTGGAAAAATACAAAGGTGAATGGGATGAAGCTCGCATGAAAGACACTGCTCACAAGTTAGCAGTTGGTGCGATTAAATACGGAATGCTTCAGGCCGATCCAGTTAAGGAAATTGTTTTTGATCCTAAAGAATGGGTTTCTTTCGAAGGAAACTCTGGTCCATACTTGATGTATTCATATGCACGAACGCAATCGATTCTCACTAAAGCGGCAGAACAGGGAATTAAAGCTTCGTTTGATCATCTTGATCTGCTCACGCATGAAACAGAAAGAGATCTCATGAGACATCTCTATGACTTCAATCAAGTGACAATCGGCGCTTGTGAGAACTACCGTCCGAGCACGCTCGCTAATCACCTCTTCTTTACATGTAAAGCATACAACCGCTTCTACACGGAGCTATCAGTTTTAAAAGCTGAGACAGAGGAATTAAAATCGGCCCGCCTAAGTCTTCTCAAGGCCTTTGCTGATACTTTGAAAACAGGTCTTTACCTCTTAGGTATGACTCCACCAGAAAAGATGTAATTATTACAAAAGCGCCCTACTGGGGCGCTTTTTTGCGTATTATTTTGGGATGGAAAAATTCCTCCTCCTGGCCACCCTCTTTCTCTTCTCAGCTGTTGTAAAAGCTGAATCCGATTTCACCTTTTTCCCTCACCAGGCCATTGCTTCCTTTCTCCAAATGTCTCCTGCTGATAAGTTTAAAACCATTCAAAACGCTGATATTGAAGTTTATAAATTCATAACTGAGTCTCCAGTAACAAGTGATGCTTACGCTGCTCAATTGCTGGAACTGGTTCCCGAAGTTCAAAGCGATCAATTCAGGCAGTTTAGAAGCACAATGAAAAGTGATGTCCTGGGATTTTTTCTGTCACATAAAATACCGGAATATGAAGTTGAAAAAGATACACTTCTTCTTTCGCATGAAGCAGACACATGGACATTGGCGCATGAACTTTCACACGCTCTCATCGATAAAGAGCGGGAGAATACTTTGAACTTTGCTCGTCTGGGAGATGCCAAAGAGGATTATGAAGAGTCTATGCGATCATACCGAATGAATGGAAAGTTTCTAAGTGATAATCATGTTCGTTCAACTTTTTCGGCCATTAAAACATGGACTACAATGCAAATTGAAATTCTCTATGTATTCGATCTGGAAGAAGTAAAAATCGAACGCGCTCTAGGACACTTCTACCGAAACAATCCGGAAATGAATTTAAATAAAGAAACTTATGCCCGGAGCAATTGGTACATGAAACGCAATTGTGATTCAGCTGTAAACAAAGCTCAGCTTGCAGTGGAAGTTGTCGATTATTTCGAAACACTTGTGCCGCAAAACCTGATCGCCGAGATTAATAAAGAATTGAGTACATTGAAGTCTGATTTAAAGACTCACAACAAATCAATCAATGACTACTGCCTTAATTAATGCTGATGATTTCGATATTTTTCTTTTTAAGAGATTTTAAGCTGTCCGGAAGATGATCAACGATTTCTTCTTCCAGGGCAGTTATAATTTTCTCTTTAAGGAATATTCTATTGTGTACTAATGAAATTTCTCTCGTCGGCACAGGTGATTGAAACTCACGCACAAATTTTTTATCTTCATTTGAAAGATTATTTACGGCCAACTGAGGAAGTAATGTATATCCATTGCTGTTCGTAACCATGTTCTTAAGGGTTTCAAGATTTCCACTCTCAAATTTTAAATTATCGTGAGTTCCTTTATCTTTAATGCGGCAGATATTCAGAACTTGCTGACGGAAACAATGTCCTTCATTGAGAAGCCAAACATCACTTGTATCGAGATCGCGATCTCTGATTTTTGTTTTTTTCAACAGCTGGTGATTTTTGGAAGCAAAAACTGAAAACGGTTCGTGAAAGAGAACTCGCTCGATAAATGTCTCACCTACAAGAGGTGTAACCAATAGTCCCGCATCTAGTTCATCTTTATTCAGAAGCTCAATGATATCTTCTGTTTTAAATTCTTCAATGGTGAGATTTACTTGTGGATATTTTTTAACAAACGCACCAGCAAAAAGTGGAACCACATAAGGAGTAAGAGTGGGAATGACTCCCAAACGGAATTCGCCGCTTACATCTTCTTTAGAAGCATCAATAATTGAGAATATTTTTTTATATTCACGAATCACTGATCTCGCTTGCACGATTATTTTTTCACCTTCCGGTGTCGGAAGGATCGGATTCTTAGAACGATCAAAAAGAACAACGCCTAATTCTTCTTCAGCTTTCTGCAATTGCATCGACAACGTCGGTTGAGTTACATTGCAGGCCTTGGCCGCTTTACCAAAATGGCGAAATTTATCTACTGCGAGAACGTATTCTAATTGTGTGATAGTCATAGCTCTAGTTTAGCCAATGTTGAAGTGGAAGGCCAGTAAGCCTCCACACAAACAGAGATAGGCCAGAAAAAAGCCCCAAAAGATCTTGCGATCGTGCGCTGAAGTTTCATAGCTAAAATAGAAACTCTTGCTGGGGTTAATCCCCCTAGTCACGAGGGATAGCGATCCTCTTTGCGAGTGCCTGATGGCAAATACAAGAAGTGGAAAAAGCATTCCGATTTTTTCAAAAAAACTCAGCCCGCGAAGTTTTCCATTTAATTTAATTTTTTCATATTCCTCTTTAAAAAGAAGAATGGAATTGAGTGCAATCATAATAGGATATCCCCAAAGAACTTTAAGGCCTTTGTGGATAACAAGAAAAAGTACAACTTTGGTATAGTTGATGATTCTTCCCGATGCCATGGAAGCGAGCATGAGTAAGAAGAGTCTACAACCTAACAAAATGGCCTGCTGTTGATTGCCCCAGATCAGCGTAAATCCGCCCATCATTGCTGCAAATAAAAAGGCGACCACACAATGTTTGAAAAACATCGGCAAATGCATACCGTTTTTAAAACAAAGAAAATGAATAAAAAGAACGAGAGCGAGATTGGCATAAAGATAAGGAGATAATAGTAAAAATAACAAACAACAAATGCTAATCAGCAATAGATACCAGGAATGGATGAATTCTTGTTTTACTTTCAAACGAGCACTCCATTTTCCAAAGTATAAGTCCTATCGGCAATATCCTGAATGAACTCTTCATCATGTGAAATCACAATTTGAAGCGGCCCTTGTTTTTTAATTGTTTTCATAAGTGTTTTAATTATCTCTTTTGATTGAGTATCTTGACCAAAAGTAGGCTCATCGTAGAAAAAAAGAGATTTCCCCATGAAAAGTGTAAGGAGAATTGAAAGCCTGCGCTTTTCTCCCTCTGACAACATAAAGGGTGATTTATGTATATCTAAATGATGAAAGAAGGCCTTGAGTAGATCTTCTTTCATTTCCGGTGAAATATTTTTTTTCATCCCTTGAGTGAGCTCTTCTGCAATCGTATCGAAGAAAAAATGCGTTTCTGGATTTTGAAAAATAAAACCGCAATGATCCTGCAACTTTCGACTGGAAATGATTTTTCCATCTAAGGAAAGTTTCACCTTTCCGCTTTGAGGCTGAAGAATGCCAGCAAGAAGTTTGAAAAGTGTACTTTTACCGGCTCCGTTTTTCCCTCTGATCACTATGATTTCATGACTCTTAAACTGTGCATTTAAACCGTTGATCAAAAGATTCTTTTTATCGTATCCAAATTTTAAATTTTCAACTGTGAGTTCCAGATTTTGAGCGGCCGATTTGAATTCAGGCTCAACAATCTTTCTTTCGATTTTATCTTCCAGATCATTTTTCGTGCGCTCTGAAATTTCCCCCGAGCTATCCACATAAAAAACTCGATCAACAAAAGGAAGGACTTCTTTCACATGATGATCAATCATGATGAGCAATCGATCTTCTCTTACTTGAGGAAGGTAGTGATAAAACTCACGGCGTCCTTCGGGATCAAGAAAAGCCGTTGGCTCGTCTAACAAAATGACTTCAGGTTTAATCGCCA
>CBIHOP010000316.1:0-4086 GCA_966211385.1 uncultured Bacteriovorax sp. | reverse complement strand
CGTTGTAACTGGTATAGTAGGAACTTGTCCGCTTTATTATGCACTAGGATTTAGTTCACTCGATCATCATCACAATCCTGGTCGTTACCAACGCAGAAATTATCACTAATGAAGGGAAGAATCATCTCCTGCGAGACGAATTGTATATTGGCCGGTTTTCTCGTCACGAGACATGACGAGAAGATTGAGTCGTTGAGCATCCTCAACCAATTCGCGAAATGAGCGATAACCAAAAGCTGATTCGGTAAATCCCGGACGTCGTCTTTTCATTGTCTGTTTAACCATTGATCCCCACAATTTTTCTTCTTCACCCCTTTCTTCTGTTAAATCTTCCAGAGTCTCAACGATGAAATCGAGTGCTTCTTGCCTTTTCTCATCCGCTTTGCCATCTGATTTACCAGCAGAAGAATCAGTCTTAGGGCGAGGAATTTTTTTAGCTATTTTACGTGTGGGCTTTTGATCACGAACTAAATCATCATAAAAAATAAACTCATCACAATTGGCACTGAGAAGATTTGAAGTTGAGTCCTTCACACCAATTCCAATCACGTATTTATTATTTTCTCTTAGTTTGGAAACAAGAGGAGAAAAATCCGAATCTCCACTGATGATGACAAATGTATCGACGTGCGATTTGGTATAACACAAATCAAGTGCATCGACGACCATTCTGATGTCAGCAGAATTTTTTCCAGACTGACGGTAATGAGGGATCTCAATTAATTCGAAAGCAGCTTCATGCATGTTTGCTTTGAAATCTTTGTAGCGCTCCCACTCGCAGTAGGCCTTCTTAACAACAATACTTCCCTTGAGAAGAAGTTTCTCAAGCACTTTTTTGATGTTGAAGCTTGCGTATTTTGCTTCTTTCACTCCAAGAGCGATGTTTTCAAAATCACAGAAGAGAGCAATGTTTGTATTTTCTGATCCCATAAATTTAGTCTGGTCCTGGGATTGCATCTTGTAAAGCCAACCAAACTTTCTTTAACTCATGAGGAGTGACACATGAATCAGATAGAACAAATTATGACTAAAAATCCCATCTGCTGCACGCCCGAAACAAAATTAGAACAAGTTGCTTCGCTCATGGTGCAACATGACTGTGGTGAAATTCCTATTGTCGAATCGCAAAATGGAAAAAAGCTAGTTGGAGTGATCACTGATCGCGACATCGTTATCAGATCGATTGCACGTGGAATTAATCCGCTGGAATTGAATGCAGAAGATTGTATGACAAAAGATCCCGTGAGTGTAAAACGAAAGTCCGACGTTGATGAAGTTTGCCAACTCATGGAAGATCATCAAATCAGACGCGTTCCTGTTGTCGATGACTCTAACTGCGTTTGCGGAATGGTCTCACAGGCCGACATCGCCACAAGCGTAGGTGCAAAAGAAGTGGGCTCTGTCGTTAGAAATGTATCCCAACCTTCTATGACCCATTAATGTAGCTCACTTATCTCAAGATGAATTTCATTTCTTCGCAGCCCAGTCGTATCGTACTGGGCCGTTTGAAATTCTCCCGTCTGCACATACAGTGAATGGTTTTTTATCCATTCAAGTAGAGTTTGTGCTTCTTTTTCACCTTCATTTTGATCAAAGATGTCAGAAGAATATTTTATAACGGCCCTCAAGTGACCTGGTTTTTCATGCAGATATATTCGCGAGTCTAGTGGTTGCGGCGCTGTCGAAAGTGAATACTGTAGGGGAAGAACAAAAGAGATTGTTGGGCTTCCACTTTTTTTTGAATGAAACAGAGGGGCCGTCATAAAATAGGACGTCATCGTTTCATCTTTTGTAGAAGAGGCAGTGTGGGCATTATGTGCGATCGGAAGTGATGAGGAGTTCTGCCCATAAATATATTTTTCTAGTGCGACAAATGCTTCATCATCTTCATTGTCATGATTATTATCCTGAAGTGTTATTGAAATAAGAGTTTGTGGATCGTAGTAGCGAATCTCTATTGGTCCTTCACTTGTAATGACTTCATAATGAGGTTGATCTCCTAACCTCATTCCAAATAGACCGGAACCAACGTGAGATAGAACAGACGTTTCCGCCATAAAACCCCCTTCCATGTAATTCTTTTTGACATGAAAGAGATGTTCAACTTCTGTGCCGAAATTTTATTTCATAGCAATGCTGCGCGATTGAGAGAGTAGATTCATGCGGATTTCTATCTTTCTAAGATAATCTAGTTTGTAGCGAGTTGTATTAGAATGGTAGCGCGCATACCAACGCCTATCATATCTGCCATGTCTCTTTTTTAAGATGGCGAGAATTTTTCCCATGATGTCCATGGCGTATTTTTGATCTTTTTTAACGAGTGCTTTTTTATCGATAAGAGGAAGCTTTAAACGAGCGAATTCTTTATTCCACACATCCACATTGACTTGAGCAAGTGAAAGGTCGCCTGTTGAAGATACATGCGAATATTTAAAATTACTTTCAGTATCCACCAGTGCGATCATGATTTGCGGCTGAACTTTATGTTTTTTGGAAGCAAAAGCGATGTCACCAGCAATTTTTTCTCGCGAAAGAAGATCAAGCTCAGGTTGAACCACTCCAATCATTTCCGAAATAATGACAGCATCGTTGGGTATGTGGACTTTATCGAAGTTACTGAACTTCTCATAAGCTATTCGGTTTTTTTGTTTCGTTTGTTTTTTAGGCGCTGTTGAACATCCCTGCAATAACAGATGAGAGAAAGCAAAGAAGAGCAACAAAGCGTATTTAGAAGTGCAGTTTTTCATTGTGCAGGTATCTTACAATGAATCTCTGCCCTAACATTCAAGATGAAAAAATTTCTCTGACTGACTATTATTTAGACGATTTTCCCTCTTAGTAGGCGAGGGATGTTCTTTATTCGGACATTTTAGTCACTCGAAATTCAACACTTTTCACCTATGAGGGCCGTCTTCGAAATTGATGTTGTATTTTTTTGGCAGAATCAGATAAGATTGTTTTGTTTATTTTTGACCTATAAATCTATGAGGAGACCATGGGTAGCTTAAAAGATGCATTGTTAAAAGCAGGGGTAAAACCTACACCACAGGCAAAATCTCAAAACGAAAGAGAGAAGATTGCCAAGAAGCAGATCACTGAAACGATTGTTCACCAGGAACAACGTAACTACTGTGAAGCTTGTGAACAAGTTCGTCCCGACGTTGAACTTTATAAACATAGAAATCCAACGACTGATGCTGAATGGATATGTGTCCGTTGCGCAGACCAATTGCAAATTCTGGATACGTTCAGAAAAACGGCCCAAAGTGATACTTCGATTAAAAAAATGTTCCGTAGAGAATACGGAGCAACGGCCAGCATCGCAGCAGTGAAGAGCAATTCTTCAAAGCCAAGCGGTCCAGTTAACGGAAATAGATAATTATTTTCTCATATAAGGGAGCCTGATTTTCAATCGGGCCCCCTCTTGGATAACAAAGTCTTCCACGTGTCCGCTCGTTTTCTGATCTGCTGAAAGAAAATGCAGATGCAGATTTTGTCCTTTATGCGTGAAAACGCCTTCATGATTTTTTGAATAAAAACCCATCAACATAACATTCTGGTCACGAAGTGTTCCTTTAAAATCTTTTTTGTCTTTTTTCGAGACCTGAAAGTCGAGTGAATCCACTTTGGCCTCAATGATGATGGCCGAAGGATCTTCAGTGATAAATCCGTTTTCAATAAGTATTTCAGTCATTGATCTTGCAAGATCCTGGCGCGTTCTGATTTTTCTTTTGAAGTCTACCGGAATCCAAGCGGGAAAATATCCATACACGAGGAAAGGGGCCTTGAGAGAACAGTCTTCTTGAACTGTGATGTTATTTGAGGCATCGCTCTGAGCAATATAACATTTTCCATCAATCACCGTTATTTCGCCATCAAGCTGACTAACCGGCCCAATAGCGTAAAGATGTTCTGCGTGGGTAAGCTCACTAAGAAAGGCATTATCAGTCAAATCTCCATCTCTCATGACTTTATGAACTACCCCTTGCCAAGCAACACCTGGTTTCGGCGAAGAGGAACAGCTAACTAAAATACTGAGAATTGAACAGGCAACACATCATTTGATTGTCATGAAGTCTCCAGCAC
>CBIHOP010000315.1:0-4123 GCA_966211385.1 uncultured Bacteriovorax sp. | reverse complement strand
GCAGAAGTCTCCTGACAGTTGTTCAGGATTTTTCCCACGTAATCCATACACTTTTTTTCATCATTATTGAAGGTCGGATTTTTCCGATGCTTCATGCAATAAAAAGCAAGATTCTGATTGAGTTCAATGAGTTTATCGGACATTTTTCCGTTCGATGCAGCAGCTGGCGGCGGCGTTTCCGTTCGTTTTGTTTTACGCGGCCTTGGTTTTTCACTATGAGTTGGAGCGGCAATTTGCGGGGCCTGCATTTGCGTCGGTGCTTTTCTCAGCGGAGGTGCATTGTATCCGCGCTCAATCATTTCGAAAGCGCGATTGGTTTCATCTGAATAAACTTTTTCAGCAGGTTCTTCTTTTTGTTCGGAAGCGCAGCCACTGATGAGCAGAATTAGGAGAGTAGAGAGAAATGTTTTTTTCATAAACGATTGATGAGTTCAGGGTAATCAATAAAGGGATTTCTATTTCCTTGAATGGCCATGATCTTGTCATGACGAATTCGTTCTTCATTATCGACAGGGTCTTCGCTGTTCCATTTTGCGAAATATTTTTTTTGTGTGGCATCGATAGGCATTTCATAACGAACACTAAAGTAGGCCATGGCGCGGGCTACATTGCCACGATGTTCGCGAGGTGGTTCAAACGATTTAATATTGCCTTCGAGTGAATTTCCGATTTTAGAATCACGGCAATCGTCTGCCGTAAATTTTCCTTTAACTTCAGCGAAAGGAAAATTGTTACGAGTGGAATTGGCGTGCATGTCTGAAGGGTAGAGGTGATGAAGATCGGTCTTTTGCATTTCGGCCGAGTGTTTTTTTGAAAATTTACTTTGAGGCCAAGTGTGTTCGCAGTTAACGACTTCAGGGTTTGGAATTTTTCCAGGGCCAACTCCTGCTGACTCATCGATGTCTTTATTGCAATAGACTTCGCGGATGGAATAACCACTGGCCGTTTTTTCGAGGAAAAGTTCACCAAACATGATTTTACGAGCTTCATTGTAGGTGAGAGTTTTTTGATTTTCAGCAATGAGTTTCTGGATTGATGAACGTAATTCTTGATTAGAAATTTTTTCGTTCGCTATTTTATCAAGCAGTGCTGATGGGTAATACGAGAGGGCCCAAGAGACATTAAGAGACAAGACCGAGTAAACGAAGATCGTCGCGAAGATTACTTGCTTCTTCATAAATCTACATCCTTATTAAATTTATGTGGGGGGCACTTTAATTGTCGTAAGAAACAGTTCACTCTGGCAACCGTTTTTCATTGGAGTAAATCGCTCAGGATGACGAACGAAAAAGATCAGGCATAGCTTTGAATAATTTTAGAATTGCTTTAGACTATTGTTAAGATTCTCTAACTATAGGATTGGATATATGCAAAAGTTTCGCAGTGAAATTACCGGTGTGGGTTCATTTGTACCACCTGATGTTTATACAAATTTTGATATTGAAAAAATGATGGATACATCTGATGAATGGATTCAGCAACGCACAGGTATTGTGCAAAGACACTGGGCACGTCCAGAAGATTCAACTTCTGATCTTGCTCTGAAAGCATGCGAGAAGGCGATTGCAAACGCAGGACTCAAAGTCTCAGATATAGATATGATTATCTTTGCTACATTAAGTCCTGATCATGATTTTCCAGGAACAGGCTGTTTTCTCCAGGCGAAATTAGGGATTCCTGAAATTCCTGTTCTTGATATCCGTCAACAATGTACGGGATTCATTTACGGAATTAGTATTGCTGATAAATTTATTCAGAGTGGATCTCACAAAAATATTCTCGTTGTTGGTGCTGAAATTCATTCGAAAGGATTGGATCGCACACCAAACGGCAGAAATGTGGCCGTTCTCTTTGGAGACGGTGCTGGTGCCGTTGTTGTTTCTCAACGTGAATTAAAAGATCCTGCCCGCGATTCACGAATCATGACCACTCATCTTTATGCAGATGGATCTTTTGCAAAAGAGCTTTGGATTCCTGCTCCTGGAAATGCACTAGGTGCAGATCGTATCAACAACAACATGCTGGCAGAAGGAATGCACTATCCGCAGATGAATGGGAAAACTGTTTTCGTTCATGCAACCAAAAGAATGTCTGAATGTTTAATGAAAGCGTGTGAAGAAGCGAATGTTAAACTGCAGGATATCGATCTTTTCCTTTTTCACCAGGCGAACTTGCGTATCAATTCAAAAGTTGCAGAAATGCTGCAAATTCCAGAAGAGAAGATTTTTAATACCATTCAAAATTATGGAAACACGACAGCCGCTACAATTCCGCTAGGGATGGATGATGCCATCAAAGCAGGAGCACTCAAAAAAGGAATGCTCGTTGCTTCGGCGGCGTTTGGTTCTGGATTTACGTGGGCAAGTGCGATCTGGCGACAGTAATTACGCCGCCAGAGCACGCATCATAAAGTAAGTTTTATTCATCGAGAGTTGCAGATGTTCGAAAAGTTTTAGTTCATCTGCATCGATCGCTTCATCGAATTTCTTTTTTACAGCATCTGAAATACCACTTTCAACTGCAAACTCGCCAAGAGCACCCATTACGCGGGCACGTGCCGTTTCTTTGTTGATTTTTCCGCTGTCGAGTTCTTTGGAAAGAGTGACGAGAGCGTCACTGTATTTTGCCTGAGCAGCACTGATTGAATCAGCAAGCTTAGCATCACCTAAAAGCTCAACGTGTTTAGACCAGTCTCTGAACGGATAAGCGAAGTTTCTGAATAGCTCCAACTCAGTCTGTGAGTATTGACCGTATTTAGGAAAGATTGTTCTTAAAAAATTACGAACAGGGCGATCCAGCTTATCAAAAGTTGATTCGCTGTCGAATGCCTTGAGTTCAGCGTATTGTTTAAAATCATTTCTTCCTTTCATAAGGAAATACGTCTCACGCATAAGTCTGTTTTCAATACACTTCACATTTTGGTGACAGTCACGAACTTCCGATGCAAGACGGCTCTTTTTGAAAGCAACGTCAGGACGGAATGAAAGACCACCGATGAATTTGTGAGAAACGACTTTAGAAGACATTCCTGCAAGTTCTTCATCATTAAATTCATGTCCAGCAAGAATTTTTGACATCAAACTTTCAAGACGATCATGTTTTAATTTCGTCATTGGTCCAAGCCAAGGGTGATTAAAACTTTTTACTGTCTCTGTGTTTGGATTTTTGAGATAACGCTCATAACCCGTTACTAATTTTCCAATTGTATCGTAGTCATTCATGAGGTTGTAATATCCCATGAGTTCTTCTTTCATCTGAACTTGAAGAGCTGGGTTAGATTTAAGAAGTTGTTTTTCGATAGGATTCGAAATCGTAAGCTGCATCGATCCCACGCCTAGCTTTTTATTGATCACGCGAATTTTCTCTGCAAGAGCTTCAGCGCTATCGTGAGGGGCGAGAACGACCTCATAGTGACCAGCATCGATTACAAATTATTCTGTAAGAACATAAATCAACTCTGGATCAGTAGAAATTTTTACAAGTTGACCCTTTTCACGGTAAGGGAAAATTTGTTGTGAACGCGATTCGATAAAGTCTGCACGTTGTTCATGTGTAAGTGCAAGCCAATCTTCCTTGGACTTTTTCCAGTGAGGAGACATTGGCATATAGTTTTTTAGAAGTTCAACAGATTCATGGTGAAGATATTCTGATTCAAACCCATACTGAATGTGCATTCCTTTTTTCCCTTCAAAACCTTGAGGGTAGCGGATGGCATTTTTAGCAAGGGCCTCTGTAATCGCCACTTTTGGTTTTACCGGAACGGCCGCCACTTGAGCTGGTGTAACTGGAGGAGTATTCGTTGCTTTTGGATTAAAAAATCCAGTGATTGAATCAAAGCAGCTTGTCCACGCGTTTGCCGGTTCACGTTCCGTCGGCATGGGAGTTTCCATCACAACAGTCGGAGGAGTCGCACATGATACGGCAAGAACAAATGTTAAAGCGATGAGTGAGTTTTGTTTTTTATTCTTCATAATATTTTATTACCGCTACTGGAGAGATACTCTCGTTAATATTTCCTTTTGAAAGAGCTGCTGCTAGAGATTTAGCACTGTAGGCGTGGGCGAGTTTTAATCCAAAAAACTTTTCAAGAACGTGGCCTGCTGAACTTGAACATGAATAACTT
>CBIHOP010000314.1:0-4134 GCA_966211385.1 uncultured Bacteriovorax sp. | reverse complement strand
CCAATTGTTGGATTACTTCCTGCGAGAGGCCTAAATTGGCCCATTCCGCGGGTTTCAAATGAACAATGTTCATAGTTGCCTATTCGACCCGCTCCCGCTTTAAAAAGGGCGTTTTTAACGGTTTCTGCAGATTCTAGGGGAACATAAAAAGTAAGTTTCATCATTGATTTAATCCTCGCCATCAAAGACAAAAAAAAAGGCCGCATAAAGCGGCCCTTTTATAAGTCATTCTAAAAAAATTTAGATTACTTCTTTTTTGAAGGTGCTGCTGGAGCTGTTGGAGCTGCAGCTGGAGCAGCTTCAATTCCAAGAAGTTCAACTTCGAATACTAGAGTTGCGCCACCAGGAATTTTTGGAGGTGCACCAGCATCGCCGTATGCAAGTTCAGAAGGAATAACGAATTTTGTTTTTCCACCAACTTTCATAAGTTGAAGACCTTCAGTCCATCCACGGATTACGCGGTTAAGAGGGAAAGATACTTCTTGTTTTCTTTCAACAGAAGAGTCGAATACTGTTCCGTCTGGAAGTGTACCGTGGTAGTGAACTTTTACAACGTCAGTTTCTTTTGGTGATGGTCCAGTTCCTTCTTTGATGTGTTTGTAAGCAAGACCTGAAGCTGTTTTAGTTGCTCCGTCTTTGATGAATTTATCTAGGAACTCTTGGCCTTTTTTCTTAACTTCTACAGCTTGTTTTTCCATACGAGCTTTGAAGAGGTCTTGAATTTTTTGTTGGTACGCCATTGGATCTACTTTTTGTTTTTCACCTTTAGCAGCATCACGAAGACCTTGAGCGAGAGAATCAATCTCAGCATCAGTCATTTGTAATTGAGTTAAACGTGAACCAAACATTGTACCGATAGAGTAAAATGTTTTTTCTTCTTCAGTCTTTGGATCTTTTCCTTTCGAACATCCAAAAGACACAGCTCCGATAAGAGCAAGCAATAAAATCTTCTTCATTGATCATCTTCCTTGTAAGTTATGAGTGAACATCTATTTTAATTACCACTAAAGGCTAAACTCTTTTTGCTTTAAGATCAAGGATTAAGGATTGGGTCTTAAAAGTTCAATTCGACTTTTGTCCCACGGAAGGGCGCGCTCCCAATCTCCATAAAGAGGATTTGGAAGAACAATAAAACGTGTTCCAAATTCCGCTTTCATTGCATCTGTCACTGCATTGCGCTCCGCAGCCTTTTTGTCATCAAACGCCTGGTGGAAATCTGTGAGATTATCACCTACGAGTAAAACAATTTCGTGTTTCTTGGCGATCTCCTGACGACGAGGCTCTTTCGTGCTCTTGTCTGCTTTCAAGAGAACATTTTCTCTTTTAACGGGAAATCCTTGGGCCGTTAAATTGGCAATCGTGTCTTCAAGCATAGGGACTGTGCGATTTGAAACATAAAAAACTTCTACGCGATTTTGCTCTAAGAATTTAATGAAATCGAGTGCACCCGGAATAGCAACGGCCTGTTTTAGCTTCACCCAATTAGCGAACTGATTTTCATTCCATGGTTCGCGCATTTGAATTTCACGAGCTCCACCAAATGAATTATCCAGAATCGTTTCATCGATATCAAAAATCACTGCGCGCTTTTTATTATGTTTGTTTTGTAAGTCGCGCTCTATCAGCGTGCGAGCAAGATTGTAGGCCTGATAAGTGAGTGCTCTATATTCACCACTTGTCTGCTGCCAAAGATAAGCACCAATTTGATATTCGCGCGGATTAAACGGATGAGGATTATTGTGGTGTTGTTTTGTTGAACAACTAGAGAAAACGGCCATCATTGAAATGATGACTAATAAAGAACGCATATAAACTCCCTTTTAAAAACCTGCTTCGTCTAGAGCAAGATTGCACATTCGATCACACATTTCATTTTGCGGATGACCAGCATGACCTTTCACCCAAAGATATTTGATATGAGAAAAATTATTGGTGAGTTGATCGAGCTCTTTCCATAAAACTAAATTCTCTGGCTCTTTGCCATCGGCCTTTTTCCAGCCGCGAGACTTCCATCCCGGAACCCAGGAAGAAATTCCTTCGGTCACATATTTTGAATCGCTGTAGACAAAGACGGGACTTTCACGATCTGAAACGCCTTCCTCAACCCATTTTTCAACAAGGCCTTTGAGACCGCGAATCACACCTTCAAGCTCCATTTTGTTATTTGTCGTTGGCATATCAATGCCTGAAGATTTGAGGATGATCTCCCCTTTTGCATCTTGAATCATCGTGCCCCAGGCACCTGGCCCAGGATTTCCGCGACAGGCCCCATCAGCAAAAATAGCATAAGCACTTTTTTGCTCCTGCATTTCTTCTGGCAGTGGAAAGCCCGAATTCCAATCCAATTCTTTAGAGGATTTTTGTTCCGGTAAATCACCCACAAATTTTTCCAGTGTATCGAGAGCGTCCAATCCAGCTGGAATCGACTCGTACACAGAGCGTAATTTTTTAAGAGTTTTAAGGACTTCAGATTTTTTCATGAACTCAAATCTTAGTTTAATTAATACTCTTTTCAAAGCCTTTATGTTATCTTTTCGGCCATGAAAACAGCATTTTCCATTCGCGTCTACAAACAATATTTTAACTTCGCTTCTTCTCATTTCATGCTTTTTAAAGATGGAAGCCGCGAACCTCTTCATGGACACAATTACCGTGTACAAGTTAAAGGCAATGCTCCAGAGATTAATGAGCTTGATGATGACATGGTTTTTGATTTTTTAAACATCAAACCAATCGTGAGAAAAATCTGCGATAGTCTTGATCATAAACTTCTCATTCCAAAACTTAATGCGTCTTTAACACTTGAAGACCGTGAGCAAAATTTCAACATCATCACAAAAGATGGAAGTTTCTTTTCTATCCCAAAGACTGATGTATTATTACTACCAATCGAAAACACTTCGGCCGAAAGAATTGCGGCCTATATTGGAAGTGAAATTAAACGTGCCGTTTTCGAACAATACAAATTTGAATTCAGCGAACTCGAAATTGAAGTCGAGGAAACGCCAGGACAGTCAGCAGTATATACACTCTTCAAGGAATAGGAGTCACAATGAAATTCACAGAACTTCCCCATGGTACAAGTGTTAAAGGTGAAAAAATTCACGCTTACAAATCAGATGTAGCTGCTGACAAATATTTCTACATTCTGGGAGCCGTTCATGGTGATGAAGTTGAAGGCGCTCACTTAGCAAAAAAAATGCATGAGTGGTTAGCTGAAACTCAGGAAGTGAATTTGCCGGTGATCATCGTTCCTGTCGTAAACGTTGACGGCTATAAAGCTGGAACACGTTTAAACGCTAACGGCGTCGATTTAAACCGCAATCTTCCAAGCGCTCAGTGGACTCCAGAAGCGCGCGAGCCAAAGTATTTTCCAGGAACAGCACCTCTATCAGAACCTGAAAATAAATTTCTTGTTTCACTCTTTGATAAATTCCCACCACGCTTCATCATCAGTTTCCATTCTTGGTACCCGGTTATTAACTACAATGGAAAATGTAAAGAAGTGGCAGACTTCCTCGCTAGCTATAACAAATATCCCATTGAAGCCGATTTCCTCACGCATCCAACTCCGGGATCACTTGGTGAATACGGTCCTCAACATTACAAAGCACCTGTGCTTACATTTGAATGTCCTGTGCTTTCAGACACAGTCACACTCGACTCTGTTTGGAATGAAAACGAACAAGCGTTCAAACAACTATTCCTGACTAAAACAATAGAAACGTTTAGAGAATAGATAGCGTCCGACGGGACATCGTTTAGTATTCAATAAATTTTCACACTCCCGAGAAGCATTTGATGTCATCAAATGTCAGGGAGTCACTATGAACAAACTTTTAAAGTTAGGTATCACCATTGCTGTGATGTCGACGTTTACGGAATCATTATTCGCTTTCGATGAAGCTTGTTACCTCGCTCGTTATCCAGATGTTGTTTCTGGATGGGTGAATAAAGGTGGTAAGGCCATCGATCATTGGAATAGATATGGAAAAGCAGAAGGACGAAATGGTGAGTGTGATCCTACTCCTGCTTTCAATGAAGCTTGTTATCTCGCTCGTTATCCTGATGTCGTATCTGGATGGACAAATAAAGGTGGCAAGGCCATCGATCACTGGAATCGTTATGGAAAAG
>CBIHOP010000313.1:0-4136 GCA_966211385.1 uncultured Bacteriovorax sp. | reverse complement strand
CACGAAAGATTACTCAGAAAACTCCGACAGACTCTTGCCCAGAACATGGTCTTATATTCCAAAAAAGTATTGGACACTTTTCCTGAAGGAACGAGAATTACAACACCAAAAGGTGGTTGTTTACTGTGGGTAGAACTTCCAAAAAATGTTAATGCACTCTCGCTCCATCAAAAGGCGCTGAAACATAAAATCGGAATTATTCCTGGTCCGGTTTTTTCAAGTAACGGCAAATATCAAAACTTTATTCGTATGAACACTGGTGCTCTATGGGAAGAGCGTACGGAAAAAGCAGTTGAAAGAATCGCGCGTCTTGCTCAAGGATGAAGTGAGGGCGATTGCCGTGCAATTAGAATGGGTGATACATGGGAATTAAATTCTTCTTCCATTAGTTCTAAGTTGAGATTGAGACCAGCTTTTGATCCTTCTGCACAAGCAAGAAGAACAGAATGCATTTTACTGCTCACATCGCCAGCGATATAGACTCCACTCACACAACTTTTACAATTTTCGTCAGTATTGAATGTTCCATTCTCGGTCAGGTGACAACCTAGCCTTTTTCCAATGTCAGATTTCAAGTGAGATGCCGGTCTGATAAAAAGAACATCACGAGGGATAATTTCTCCTGACTCCAGCCGTATTCCTTTCAGATGTTCGTTTTCAAGGACAAGTGATTCAACTTTTTCTTCGTAGAGTTCAATTCCTTTTGTCTGAAAGATGGCAAGATCTTCTTCTGTTATAAAATTTTTTCCGTCTGTGAAGATGGCTATGTCATTACTAAAACCTAGCAGTAATTTCAATGTATGAAAAAGTGATTTTTCATGCGCAAGGATTCCGATCGATTGCGCTTTAAATTCGTAAGCGTGACAATAAGGGCACTGAAAAACACACTTACCCCAACCTTCTTCAATTCCCGTAATGTCAGGCAATTCGTCTTTCAGTCCTTCCGCGAGCACAATTTTTTTACTTTCAATTTTTGAATTGTCCTCAAGAATTGTTACAAAAATATTTTCTTTTTTTACAACATCCTTGGCCTTGTTGGAAATGAAAGTGACTTCTTCATATTTTAGCAAATTTTCTCTGACATTCTTGAGAAAATCAGATGGATTAATTCCATCGAGAGCAGGAAAGTTATGCATGACCTTTGCACTCGCGTTGCGAGGATGCCCGTCATCGCACACGGCAACCTGCCGCCCACCTCGAGCAAGCGTTAAAGCACAACTTAATCCGGCCGGGCCACCACCTATGACAACGACATCAAATAGCTTTTCCATTTTACACTCTCCTCTTAAAACTAATGCATAGGAAATGCCAGTGCGTCTTGAATCAATAGAATTGAGATCATAAAGTTTAATTATCAACGAGGAGTTCTTTATGAAAAACATTGTCCTCTGTGTAGACTTAAATCAAAAATGTCTCGATACTTTAAAGGCCGTAAAAAAATCTATCGATCTGAACAACTGTCGAGTACACCTCGTTCATGCCTTTGAAATTCATTTTTATAATATAGATTTGTTGCCCGTCATCTATCCAACAGAAGAGCAATATCCTGACATTGAAAGAAGTACAGTTGGAATTCTCAACCAATTAGGGGCCGATTTAGGTTTGGATCCTCGTAACATGAGTTGCGAATGTTTTTTCACGCACTCTAGAGAAGAAAAAATTAAAGAGTATCTTCATGCCGTTAATGCAGATATGGCGATTGTAGCGACCAGAGGCCAACATGGCATTGAGGGATTATTCTCAAGTTCACTAGCTGACTTCTTAGTGAAGTACTCACCATGCAATGTCTTTGTCATGAGACCAGTTTAACGAACTGGAATTTTTTTGAGTGATTTATCTTGTTCTAGTGCTTCGAAATAATCGTGGAAATAGCCTTTGTAAAAATCGTTTGCACGATCAAAGGTGTCTCCATTGGTATTGAAGAGATTGACCGCACTGTAAGCTTCATTGTCATAAGGGCCAAAGCGGCCACCTTGAGTGACAAATAACATAATATCTTTTGCTTTAGGTGCTTTCATTGGTGTGTAGTATTTATACCAAGCTTCAGGCGAAAGTGGTTTACCGATATTTGTATCGAGAACGAGCCATCCATTCTCTGACTTAACCATTGGGGCCACATGATGTCCCCATTCTTTCATGTCGCCTGCAATCCATATTTTTTTGATGGCATCTGGATGAACTCCGCGAGCAAGAGCTTCCATGTGACCAATAACCGCCCTACCAAAACAGAAACCTGTTGTGTTGTTAGGATCATAACAATAATGGTTTTGATTCACTTTAGAGTTGGTGATGGAGTTGAGTATTTCCTGTGCTTCCTGAGGAGTGACATAGGTTGCTTTTTTCATACTTTTATCAAAGGCCACGGGCTTCGTTAAAAGAGATTGGGCATGTTTGGTTGCTGCCTTAATCGCTTCATTATCTAGTCTACGCTGAAGTTCGATTAACGACTCTTCTCCATAAGCAATTTCAAGTTCATTCAAATCTTTTGCTTTCGTCAGCAATGATTCATCTTGAAAATCAACTTGTCTGTGATTGATCACTGCATTCATCATCTGAAAGCAGCTTTGAAAATTAGCGGGATCTCTATTTACGCCCGGATTATCCGCTACAAATGTTTTCACCGGTGACAGTGAACAAGCTGTTGTAAATAGGAGAATAAAAAGTAAGTTAAACTTTGATGAACTCATGTTTTTTTATCGTCATAAAAGAGCTAAACTTAAGCCTGTTGACTCTCTTAAGGATCCAAAAATGACGATAAATATTGAAAAATACCTCTCAAAGTGTGGACTCTCTACACCTTCTCTCACTGAAACAAGTCTCTATGATATTCAGACCAAACAACTCAAACGATTTCCTTTTGAAAACATCGATTGTTTTCACCATCAAGAAATTCGTTTATCTCCTCAGGACCTACAATTGAAGCTCATTGATTCTGAACGTGGTGGATACTGTTTTGAACTTAATCAACTCCTGTTGGAATCACTGAAAATTTTAGGATTTAAAGTTCGTCCGCTTCTTTCAAGAGTAATGTATAGAGGTGTTGGTATTAATCCTAAAACCCACATCCTGTTGCTTGCTGAATTAAATTCAAAAAAATATCTGGTAGACGCTGGCTTTGGCGGACCTGGACTGTATTCACCAATGCCTTTTGAACTAAATCGGATTGATAAACAGTTAAACGGTAATTTTAAATTAGAAGCAGATGACGAATTCGGCACAATTCTAAAAAAAGAAAGTGAGCCTGGAGTTTGGAGCAATGTTTATGCTTTCACCGAAGATCTCGTCTATCCAGCAGATTTGGAAATGTCGAACTTCTATACTTCACAGTTACCTACTTCTCATTTTAGAAGTAATCTGATTGCCGCTCTTTTTACTGATGAAGGACGTTTCACTTTGCTCAATCGTAAATTTACGACTACAAAAAACGATGGTGCTATCAAATCTAAAGATATTGAATCTGAAGCAGAATTGAAGAATATCTTGCAAGAAAAATTCAAGATAGGATTACCAACAACTTCGAATTTTGCTAGATTGTTTTAAAACACGTAAGGAAAAATGATGAAAGCCTTTCAAACGTTATCGTCTCCAATTGGAAAAATAACTTTAGTTGCAAACGACACTCACCTGATTGCTCTCTATGTTGGTGAAGAAATGAAGCCGCTGCTTGAAGGTGCAAAAAAGACTGATAAGCATCCAGTGCTCGACATGACAAGAAAACAACTAAAAGAGTATTTCGATGGCGAAAGAAAGAATTTTGATTTGCCACTAGCTCCTAATGGAACTGAATTTCAAAACAAAGCTTGGAAAGCACTCACTAAAATTCCATACGGCAAAGTCTGGAGTTATGGCAAACAGGCCGAATACCTAAAGTCACCAAATGCTCAACGCGCAGTGGGCGGAGCTAATGGAAAAAATCCAATTCCCGTCATCATTCCTTGTCCTAGAGTTGTCGGTTCTACTGGTAAGTTAACGGGGTTTAGCGGCGGAATGGAAATGAAAATTTTCTTGCTTCAATTGGAAGGCCACAAGGTCGATCCTCGTGGCCTGAAACTGCTTTAATTCTTAGAAGACTTTATCGAGTAATGTAA
The DNA here is from genome assembly GCA_966211385.1 of uncultured Bacteriovorax sp. Lineage (GTDB taxonomy): Bacteria > Bdellovibrionota > Bacteriovoracia > Bacteriovoracales > Bacteriovoracaceae > Bacteriovorax. The sequence continues at coordinate 48 of CBIHOP010000313.1, read as the reverse complement.
TCAACCAGCGTTTCCAGAAAATGATTTTTTGTTTTTCTGTTAATGGTT
>CBIHOP010000312.1:0-4150 GCA_966211385.1 uncultured Bacteriovorax sp. | reverse complement strand
CAAATATGCGGAGGGGTTATGCCTATGAGTGATTATAAGTCGTGTGGGTACGGTCTTCATAAGATACGCCGGATTGATCGGCGGCTAAAATATAAATAATCTTTTAATGATGCAAGCGGGGAAGCAATTGGCCTTTAAGCGGAAAAATATAAACTAAACTGAAAAAAAAGTCCTCCTGGTTACCACATACACTGAATTCTGTTTAAATTATAAAAAAACAACATAAAAACTCGATGGGTGCACCTTTGACGATTAAAATTATTGTTATGAAGAAAATCACAAAAACAATTCGCTCAATGCTTATTACTCCTCTTATTTGCGCAAGCATGCTTTTACCAGGAATATCGCCTTCCTACGGCGTTACGTTCACGGGAGCAAGTGCTGATGCCACTCTGGAAACAGGGATCGCTGGTGCGCCTATAATTGACGGTGGTGGATCTTGTACACTTTATCCAATCGCTACATATCCTCAATGCGTAGGTGGATGCGGGCCATGTCCAGCTTCAGGAAATTATCCAGCTGTTGAATCGAGCTGGACTTATACAGGACAAGGTCAATCAGGTGGATGCCGTGAAGGTTACAGAGGTGTTCCGACTTCTGAACCAGGTGCGCCGATGACTTCATTTCGTTGTGAAAAAGCGGCCGAAGGCTCTTCATCAGAAGTTGCAGGAGTCATTGGTGGGCCATTCTACCGCGAGTATAACGGTGTAAATGTAACGCCAGAAGCGGGATCAAGTGATTCACCCCTTTCAGAAGGTGATTATTCTGCAAAAACTCTAGAGCTCACAAGTTTTCTTTGGGGGATTTCAGAAGTTGGAGAAAAACTTTGTAAACCAGTAGGAGAAACTCATCCAGTTTCACTCGTGACTTGGTGGAAAACAATTAAGGCCTATGTAGCGGCCGAAAAAACACGTGATGCTTTACTTCGTGATCGTCTGACGTTGATGAACGAGAGCATGAATAATCTTATTTCAAAAAAAGAAGAAAATAGTGACCTTCAATTGAAGGCGATCGAATTTCAAATTGAAACTCTCAACATCTCAATTGATTCAATGACAGGTTCATCACTTTTCGGAATGGACAGCAACGGATCTAAAGTTAGAGAGACAGCTCGTATTCCATGGAGGGAAAAACTACTTGTAGCAGCTGTAAAAAGTGCAGAAGACAACGTAAGAGAAAATGATGATAACGTAAAAATCTACAATGCCTGCGTTCAGGGCGTTGATAGCAGTATTGGTGTTGCCACTAGCGCCTGTGCACGTACAAAAAAAGTTACAGAATGTTCTACAGATGCTGAAGGTAACGAAACATGTGTAGAAAAAATTGTTCCCGATCCAGTTCCTGGTTCATGTGAGATGGCCCAATCTTTTCTTCCAATGCTTAAGAAAGGTGCCCTTAAAGATATGGCCACACTTTATTTTATAGTTCCAATTCCTTCAAAACAAATTAATGAACGCCTTGTCCGCATCGGTGATTACATCGATAAACAAGTAGGAATGTATCCTAAATCAAATGATCCGAAATACGATTGGTCTTCACCAATCGAGAGATGTAATAACCGCAGATTGATGACAACGATTAAAAATAACGGAATCATCTGTCCTGCAAACGCATCTGATAAATCATATGATAAAGCAGCGACAGACGCTCTTGGAGCGAGTAACGATCCTATCATGCAGTTGGGCCGATATACTCTTGGCGTGCAAATGAACCAAGTCGAATATGAATACGGTAAACGCATGTATGATGATTTCAAATCAAAAGGTATGACTGATTTCGAAGCTGAAGCAGCGATGAATGATTGGGTTATTAAAACTGAAAGAGGTAAAGCATTCGTCTCTGATGGAACTTACGATAAAGTTGCAGACCGTGCTTACCATGATCAACTTGCTAAAGAATACAATAAAGAAGTCGTGGCCTGTAGTTCAGATACATGTACTGGCTTCACAGGGACAAAACAACCAGAACCAGATTACAAACTACCTCCAACGTCTTCAGTTTCAGAAAGTGCAAAGTCCTTTCTATCATCAATGGGTATTTACGAGCCAACTCTTGAAGATGCGACTAAAAAATTCCAGGAACAATGGAACTTGATGGATCTTTATCTAGGTCAGCCGATTGATAGAAATCTTTATTTCAAATATGCTGAAAATCTGATCAATCAAATTCTCGTTTCGGATAAAGCAAAAGTAGAAGCACTTCTTGCTCGTAGAGCAAAATTGATCACGCTTTATAACAACACTAAGAAACTAATGAATGGAAAAAACAACAGTGGTGGTCTCGGTAATAATCCGCAGAATAATCCTACGACTCAACCTGGATTAGGAAACGTGAGTGTTGGAAGACAAACAGGTGTGAGCAGCAGTCAGACTGTAACTCTTGCAGGTACGAATACTTCTGGATCGACTGCTGGACAATCAGGAACTGCCTTTAAAACAGCGAGCAGTTCATCCGATTCACAGGCCGCTTTCCTTACTAACAACTCTTCAGCTGATACGGGAGCAACACTTTCATCAAATGCATCTGTTGGTGGTAACTCAACGACGATGTCTTCTGGTGGTCGAAACAGTGTACGTTCAACCGGCGGAAGAAATTATGCCGTGTCGGGATCAGCTAGAACACAACTTGAGGCCATTAAAAAATCATCTTCTAAAAATAAAGTTCAATACGGGCAAATGGGAACTGCTGCCGGTAAAAACATGATCAAAAATGAAGATGCAATCGTTGCGGGCCTCTCTAAAAAAATGGGTGAGGGTCTCGATAAGAATTTCTTAGCTAAACACAGCGGAAGTTTTGCCAAGGCGATGAATGGATTGTATGACCCAGATACAGCAAAAGACGCCTTAGCTGGATCAAGCTCAGCTTCAAAATCATCGACGACTTCAACGTCTTCAACATCAAGTTCAAGCTATAATAGAAGTGGTTCATATTCGAACTACTCAAGTGGTGGCGGCGGTTCAAGTGGAAGTTCAAGCAGCTCTCGAAGCGATTCAAATCCAACGGATTCGAATGATCGTCGATCTGGGGCCAATGGGTTTAACTCCGCACGTGGAACGACAGAGTATAGAAAAATCCAAAAACCAGATTTGTTCAAGAAAATTTCTGAACGCTATAATTCTTCGCGTGGAAAACTAGGTCTCAAAGAAGTAGAATCTACTGACGAACAATAAAATCTTAATACTGGCAAAGCAGATCTCTCATTTTGATGAGGTCTGCTTTTCTTGAATGACGATCAATTGATTTTTTACCTTTCGTCTTTTCAATCACTAATTCAAAATAACCTTTATTCTCAAAATGTTTGAGTGCCTCTTTATTTTGAGCGTATTGATTGCGAATTTTTGCCATATTAGGTGAATCAATGAAGTGCTCAACTGTGAGTGAGTCACTGCTTTTGAGTTCAAATTTTGTCTGCCAAACGGGAATAAAAAAGACTTTATAAATCAGCGTCAGTTTTGTTCCTTGTTTGACTAAATTTTTCTCATAGAAATAAAAGCCTAACAAAACAACTGGCGTGAGGATGAGCGTCCATTGCACGAGATGACCTAAAAAAAGCAAACTAGGATCTTCGTAGGTAAGAAGCTTTTCAATAACAGCACGAGCAGCAAGCCACATAAGAAAAAGTACAGCGAGAGCAGCGGCGAGATATCCCCAGAAAATCATCGGGAGACCATAAGTTTTTAAAGTGATTTGTTTTGGTTCAGTTGTCTTAACTTCAACACGATCACCTTCATCTTGATTATCAGTAACTGGAAAAATATACATCAATCCCATAACATTTCCGTTTAAATTTTAAGTTTTTGGTTCGGCCTCAAAACAAGCGACGAGGCGGCCTTGTTTTTCTTCAAGTTAAGGGACACGCGTTTTACAACTTGGTTGAACCATCGGACAACGAGTGCTGAAAGCACAGCCAACTGGAATATTCAGTGGACTTGGCATTTCACCGAAGACCGGAATTCCTTCATGGTTAATCGGTTCATCCATAAGGTGTGGTGCACTTTCTAGTAAAATTTTAGTGTAGGGGTGAGTGGGGTTTTTGAAAATTGCATCTCTCGATCCATACTCAACAATGCGACCCAAATACATGACAAGAATTCGATCAGACACGTGACCGATAACCGATAGATCATGTGAAATAAAAAGATAGGAGAGT
>CBIHOP010000311.1:0-4151 GCA_966211385.1 uncultured Bacteriovorax sp. | reverse complement strand
TCAAGCACAAGAGCTGTACGCCAGTAAAAAGTTTTCTTGATACTTACAACGTCACCGTAAATGTGATCGCCGAGATAAAGAATTTCATCACCTTCAAGGCCCAAATCTTTTTGCAGTTTTCCTGCCCATCCACCTTGATAAATCCCTTTCGTGATTTTTCCTTCAGCGTTTGTCATCATTCCTGTCGTCGGATCGATTGCAAGGAAAGGAGATTTGATTGTGAAGAAGCGAGGTTTGCTCGCCAATGTCACCGTGATCTCGAAAAGCTCAGACCAATGCTTATGTTCTTTCAAGAAAGGATTGATCGTGTAATCAAGAAGCAGTTTTGTGTAATTGTAGTCACTGTTAGTGATGACCAATAATTTTTTTCCATATCGTTTGTAACGTTCAAGCAACGTTACCACTTCTGGATCTTGAATGATGTACTGGCCGATGTTTGCGCGCACATGATTTTTCAGCGTTCCATCTGAGTGGCACATATCAAGCGCCTCTTTGATTTCGATCGCAAGAGTATCGTAATCCGGCAGCGCCATTCCTCGCTCTTTCAAGTCGACAAGTTGGGAATAAAGAACACCATTTGAAACCGCAAAATTTGTATCCAAACTTTGAATGTGCGGATCTCCGAGATCAATGACCCCGTTTCCGTAAATGCGTTGTTGTTCTTTAAAATCCAGCGGCGACAGTCCGTGAAAAGAAGATTTTACTTTTCCGAAACGAGAAACCTTCAACAAATTTCCTTTCGACTTGTCGATCACCAGACCCTGGATCACGCGATTAAATTCAAACTCAAGACTCAAAATATCGCTCGGGTAACCTTTATCATTCACCAGCTTTTTAAGCGTTTCCTGGTGAGTATATTTTTCGAAGGCCTCAGAATTGTAGCGAACAATAGTATAATCCATGTCGAATCCAATCGCTTTGATCTTCTTCATATTCAGCGTGCGATTGATATAAATTCCCATCAATACCTCGTGTTATTTTATTAAAAGGGGGAAGCAGAATATGGTATCAGGGCAGGAAAGAGCAAGTCAATTTTAAGATTGTTAGACTTTCGCTAGTTTTGGAGTTGAAAAAGTATATTGGAATCTTTAATCTAGTAACTTCTCAGGTGAGGGCTCATAGCTCAGTTGGTAGAGCGCAACGCTGGCAGTGTTGAGGTCTGCGGTTCGATCCCGCATGGGTCCACCATTTCTTTTCTTTTTATCCATCTTCGTCGTTACTTGCTCGTCGCTTTCTCAGGCGTGTACTGATGTACACTTCTTCGTGCGCGCTCGCGCGTGCCTAGAATCTGGACAAAAATAAAAGAAATGGCGTTTTGGCAGGGGGGAAATGGCGGGGTAGTATTTGTTTATGAAATTGTTGATTTATGCGCAGCCGGGGGCTTCGAAAAATGAAATCGTGGGGTTTTATGGGGAACCGGCGCGAATTAAGATTAAGGTGAAGGCGAGACCAGTTGAAGGGGAAGCTAATGCGGAAGTGATTACGTTTTTGGCGAAGCTCATTGGGATTGCGAAGAGTAAAATTCAGATTGAGCGAGGGCATACGTCGAGACAAAAGGATTTGGTTGTTGATTTGCCTAAAGAGATGAGTGAAGAAATGGTGATGTCACTTATTCAGAAAGAGTTCAAAGTTTAAAAGATTCCAACACGCCAGTGGTGTTGGAATCTTTGGTGTTATTTAGTTCAGTTCGCCCGTACATTCTTTTGCAGCACCTGTTTGTTTATACGTTAGCTTCAGTTTTCCACTCGCTGAAAGTTTTTGGATTTTTAAGTCTCTTGGGTAATAACGGTTGATTCCATCTCTGTTTTCATTGTAAGCGTAGCCAGAAACTTCTTGAGCATCGGCCTTACAGTTTTTTCCATTTTCGATGGCGATTGTATTTGTGAAAGGCCAGAAACCTTCACCCGTAACATTCACAGTTCCTTTTTTATCTGCTTTCAATTCGTTTACAGCGATATCGTAAGTACAAACTTTTCCATTTGCATCGACACCCGTTAGTGTTTTTTTGAAATCAAGTTTTGTGTTCTCTGCTGACTCACCAAGAATTGTGACAAGAGCATCACGACACACTGGCGTGTCCTTCTTCTTTGAACCCCAGAATCCTGCTTGAGCAGTAGAAGAAATTGAAAGGATCATCAAACTAGATACGAGAGTAATTTTTTTCATGAGAACTCCATTAATTGAATTAGGTGGAGGCAAATTACCATAAAGAAAAATGGCCTGCTAAAGTGAGTAATTTTTACGGCCGGATTATCTCCCGTTAAGTGAGAACCAGTGACATGTGGTGGGAAACCATCTGATAACCATGATTCAGATACACTCTATGGGCCGCATGGCGGTTGTAACCTGTATCGAGGTGGACTTGATCGCAACCGAGACGTTCAGCCTCTGCTTGTGCAAATTGGAGGAGGGCCGATCCAAAACCCTGGGCACGAAATTTTTCGGCTGAAATGAGATCATCAATGTAGAGAACTTTTCCCCATGCAGTTGTTGTCAGCGTTCGCATGCCAATGGCCGCTGCGATTTCGCCGTTTGATTCGATGGCAAAAAGTCTGAAGCCTTCATTGTGTTGTTTTTGTATTTGAATAGCGAATGCCTCTTTCGTTGTCAGATGAGGACGCAGTTCTTTGTAGACCTTAAAACAGTTTTCGATTTCAGGAATGGTTTTCATTTCTATTATTTGCATAAATTTATTATGGAGAGAGTGAAGGGATTTTGCAACGTGGAGATTGTACTGTTAGGGGAAGAAATGATTCGAACTGTGTCTGTTTTTGATTTTTTCGAAAAGGCAAAATGGAAGAATGAAATTTATAAAAGTAAAAGTTAAAGACCATATCATCATGCACGGATTTGATGACAACAACAAAGAGATTGAAGAAGTTGTGAGTGTTCCAGAGTGGAGCGAAAAACTTATAGCTATTGACCGCATTATGTCTGTCTCGGAAAAATACATTCTGACAACTTACGCAGATGGAAGAATTATTTACTGGCAATATGAAGGCGGACTAAAAATTTTCGCCCATTAATGTTTGCGAAATCTTTCCAGAATAGTAACGACTATCAATGAAATTCCTACGAGTGGAAAAAGAATACCGAAAAAGAGAGCGAAAGAAAGGATGATGTTTTTATGTTCTTTTGAAAGAGATGAAAAATGCATTTGATTCAGAAGTGGTTTTCTCTTCCACCACATGATAGCGCCTGTGACGGAAAGAAGAATCAACATCAAACATGCAAATAAACCAAGTAATTGGTTGGCGAGACCAAAATATTTTCCCTCATGCAGTGAGATCCCGTACTGAACGGTCGCGGCCACTTTTGAGTAATCATCATACCCAAAAGAGATTAAAACTTTTCCGCTGTATTGGTCCAAATGAATCAGTCGCTCTTTTTTGGGATCTCCTGTGACTGCTGAAACCGTAAATACGCCTGATGCATTCTTAGGAAAAGTGACAACGAGTGGTTTTTTGACATTCTCTTTCGTGGCAATTTCAAGGACTGTTGATAAGGCAAGAGCATTACCTGTTGCTTGAGATTCCGGCATAGGTATTTTTTCAGATGCCCATGGAACAGTATTGATTCTGTCTTTGTTCAATGTTTCAGTAAGCACAGTGGACTTTGGAAGATTGGAAAACATTTTGTCTGGATATTGTTCCCAAACATGCATGATTTTATTTCCAAAGACTCCACTCCACGGAAGTCCGCTTGCAATTAAAAATAGTATGAAGACCGAACCGAGCAGACCACTCGAGAGATGGATTTCTCTCCAGAACGCACGACCTTTAAGTTTAAAGTTAGGAACAAAACTAAATTGAGGCCATGTGAGATAAAGACCAGAAAAAATCAGAATGATTGCCCAACAGGCCGCAAGTTCGACGATGCGATCCCCCCAATCACCTATGAGAAGCTCTCCATGAATTTTACGGGCGATTTCCTGAATATAATCTTCATTTTTACGTTGCCCTAAAAAGTTTCCATTGTAGGGATTATAAAAAACAGAAAGTGTGCCTTCTTTTGTCGCTAAATTAAATTGAGCACTATGCTCAGGGGAAAGTGGGGAATAATAATTGGCCAGAGTTGCTTCGGGAAATTGCTTTTTGATTTTTTCCACAAAGTCGTTTTCTGAAAGATGAAGCGACGTTTTTGATTTTAAA
>CBIHOP010000310.1:0-4184 GCA_966211385.1 uncultured Bacteriovorax sp. | reverse complement strand
AAAATGATTTCGTATTTGCCAGTATTTTCATAAGGCCGAATCTCTTTAATTTTTGCAATATGAGTTACTGCACTCGTAGGAGATACTTGATAAGCCGCAATGTACTTGAACTGATTCAATCTGTTGGGACTAATTCTGATTGCGTACCATCTATTTTCACCAATAAAGACTTTTTCGAATCCTTCTTTTTGAGCTGGTACAATAATCGTATCAGCACTATCCTTTCTGAAGTTTCGTTCCCTGCGATTTTCGATAATTTCTTTTTTATCCTTTCCTAGCTCTTTAATATCCTCTTCTGGAGAGCATATAACGCTAAAGAATGGCGCAGGCTCAGAATCTCCTATTTTAAAGGCTTCAAGCTTAACGAGATAGAAGTTTTTATCACTAACTTCATTAAGCCAATTTACGGCGTTTATATGTTCCTGACGTGGTTCTTTAACAATCCAGATTGCATGTTTGCAATCCATGTTTGTAATATATGTAATGATTTGCCCTAAATGTTTGTGATCGGTTTGTTCAAGTTGATTTTCAATAATTACTCCTTCACCATTATCAGTTTCGGCTAATATATCTATGCAATACCTAGATCCTTCAACTTGTTTTTCTTGAATGGGAGCCTGAAGTGTGAGGTTTACAGCGTCGCTTAGTCCATCGATATTTTCAAACAGCCAGGTCGTGAAATCTCTGGCTTCGTTTTTCCAAATTTCACGTAACTCTACTTTTTCCAATTTTCCAACTTTCATGCTTTCTCCTTAAATTCTCTTTCGACGAAAAATGAAATTAAGTTAGTTGTAAAAACCTGACTAAAACACAATGCCCGACAATTATAGTGGAGAATGTATAAGCTAATTATTGCTAACCAATGTTTGAATATGGAGCTTAAGTAGAGCTTTTTGCCTAAGTGGTTTTTATTTCTAATCGAATAAAAAGATTTACCCGAAGAATTAACAAATAAAAATATTCGGAGTGGCTAATGGGTAATCTTATTTTGGATCTTCAAACTCTAAATCATCGGAGTCGTGACAGGATTAAAGATTTAGGAGAAGTTTTTACGCCTGAAAACTATGTAGAAGAAATGCTTCAATTATTGGGTGCTGAAAAGAAATCAATATGGGCAGATGAAGAAGTTTCATTCTTTGAACCATGTTGTGGCCATGGGAATATTGTAATTCCGATTTTTAAAAAGCGTCTTGAAGCAATACATAAAAAAGCTTCTTCGCAAGGAAATAAAGCAGCTACATATTATTCGATTGCGAACGCATTAAATACATTATGGGCAATAGATTTAGATTCAAAGAATATTGAAAATTGTAAATCCAGAGTGCTGGATACAATTCTTAAATTTTTGAAAGAAAAAGAAGGACCTAAAGCTTACGAACAATTGTTTCTTAAGAAGAAAGATTTTTTTGCACATATTCTTTCAGCGATTAATTGGCATATATCTGAGAATGAAACACTTTCATGTCTTAGTGATCCGATTCTCGCCCGTCAAAATTCAAATAAGACTAGATCTGGCACTGCCTGGGTTAAAAAGAATGGGGTTAAAAAAATTGATTTTGAACTTACATGGGTTGAATTTTTCGACTTAAAGGAATCAGAAGTTTTACCAATTGAATATTTGCGAGCTATTCAGTTTGTAAAGAATTGGGGAGCAGGTAAAGATAAAGGTTACTCTGAATTTGAATTTGCTCGAAAAATTCTTCTAATCAAGAAAGATACTAAGAAAATAGAACAATATTTGGGAGCTGCATAATGTCTGCGGCTGGCAAACTTAATGCTCATGTTGTTGACGTACTTGGAAACGTTATTGGTCGTGATCAGCCAATAATGCTAATGGAGAAAGCAATACAATTAGTTGCACAGCTTGATGAATCTATATTTTTAGATGAAGACGTTGTTTTTTTTGATCCATTCTGCAAAGCCGGTGAAATACTTTTAGCTTGTGCTTTTAATGTTTGTTGGAGTAGATCTAAAGCTCAAGGAAAACTTTTAGATTTAGCAATGATTGAAAAAGAGTTATATGAATCGAAAAAATATTTTGCCTTGGCTCCAGATGAAAGACATCATCGTCTCAGTTTACGCACTTTCCTTGGTAACAAAAATTCTCATGATAACGTATACAATTCAATTATAAGAAATGGTAACTACGTTTCAGAAGTTGATGGAAAACTTGATAAAGAAAAATATCTAAAGGAGTTCACTGATATGCTTGAATACATTAAGACAACATCAAAAAAGAAAAAAGTAATTGCTGTGGGTAATCCGCCATATCAAGAGAATAATGGAGGTTTTGGAGGAAGTGCAAGTGCAGTCTATAATCATTTTGTCGAAGCATTAATGGATAGCAAAGAAATTTCTGAAGTTGTAGTTGTTATTCCTTCACGTTGGTTTACAACAGGTAGAGGAGCAAGCGACTTTAGAGAGCGGATTATAAAAGCAAAAACAATTAAGACTATATACCATTTTCAAGATTCAAAAAAAGTTTTTCCAACAGTTAATGTTCAAGGCGGAGTTTGTTTTTTTCATTACAAGTCTGATTACAATGGACCAGTGACTTTTGTTGAAAATGATGTGGAATCAGAAGTTGACTTTTCTGCATATGATATTGTTTTAGATGATCCACGAGGATATGGATTAATTTCTAAAGTGAAGAAAGTATGGAATGGTGATTTTGTCTCAAAAATAGCATGGACCGTTCGACCTTGGGGAATCAGAACATTTTATTTTTCAAGAAATACACCATTAGCAAGTAATCATAAAGATGCAGTTCCTTGTTACTCTAAGAGAAGAAAAATCTTATATGCAAATATTAATGATCTCCCAAAGAACATAGATAAAATCAAAGAATGGAAAGTCGCAGTTCCCAAAGCATATGCTCCAGGAACAAGACGAGTTACTTTGCCTGCAAGTCAATTCTTTATTGTGCCTAAAGGTTATATAACAACTGAAACATACAACATTGTTGGTTCTTTTAAGACAAAAGTTGAAGCAGAGAATTTTAAAAGTTATTTAACTACAAATTTTGCGAGATATTTTTTAGGACTCAGAAAAGTCACACAGGATGTGAATAAGATGCAATGGGATTGGATACCACTCGTTGCTTTAGACAAAGTTTGGACAGATGAGCAGCTTTATAAATTGTTTAATATTTCAAAAGAAGAGCAGGCTCATATAGCGGTTAAGCTCGAGGAATGGTCTTGATGGAAGAGTTGGAACTATACGCTTATTCTACTGAAAGCTATCTTAAGCTAGGGTTAATAAAAGTTGGCCACTGCCAGATCGGAAGACATAAAGAAAGAATAAGAGAGCAGTTTGGTACAAGCAATCCAGAGCAGCCTATATTTATTCTTTTAGGTAATCTTCCTCAAGGTTTTAGGGATCATCATGTTCATGCTAGATTGATCAAGAATGGCTGCAAGAGAATAGTAGATGGCCCAGGCAAAGAATGGTTTGAAACTTTCAATGAACTAGATCCTTTTAAGCATGTTAAAAAAGCATATAATGAGGTCGTAAAAGGTTCTTCAAGAATTGAAGCTTTCAAACTTAGAACTGAGCAGTATGAAGCAGTAGAAAAAGCAGTTAAATGGTTTTCGAAATCATATTCTCCAGATGTAATTAGAGCTGCGACTCATGAAAATAGGTTTCTAATTAATGCTAAAATGAGATTTGGAAAGTGTTTTACAGGCATTCACGTAGCTAAAAAATTAAATTCACAAAATACCTTAATTGTTACTTACAAACCAGATGTAATTTCGGAATGGATAGACACAGTTAATGAACAAGTAGATTTCGATGGCTGGACTGGAATTAGAGCTAAGGAAAAAGCAGATAGAGTTCAAGATCCAAGTTTGAGTAATAGTGGGGAGTTTCCTAAAGTCAGTGGGCCAATGGTTTTATGTGTATCTCTGCAAGACCTATGGATTAATGATGAAGGTAAGACAAAAGATAGGCTTAATAAAATTCCTGAAATAAAGTGGGATCTAGTAATCTTTGATGAAGTTCATTATGGAAGCCGGACAGAAAGAGCGAAAGGTATTTTGGAGAAACTTAATTTTACTTGGCGTTTAGATCTTTCAGGAACACCTTTTCGATTAATTGAACAAGATGATTTTTGTGCTCAACAAGTTTTCACTTATAGTTATTTTGATGAACAAAAAAATAAAATATTTGAAATTGCATCTGAA
>CBIHOP010000309.1:0-4195 GCA_966211385.1 uncultured Bacteriovorax sp. | reverse complement strand
TAGCTCATCTCCCATTGCTCGCATTTTTTTCGGGTGAAGATAAACATAGAAATCAATGTGACGTTTATTGGATTCTTTATCGATAATTTGTTCGTGTAATTCATCAATTCTGTCTGTTGTATTGAAAACAATTTCTTTCACCAGATTTTTAATATCTCCATGCGAGAGAATCTCGATGTGAAAGTATTTGTGGTTTTTCGTTGATTCAAATCCCTGATAAATAGGTCCCAGCAAACGAAGAACAGACAAAATAGTAAGTGTAAAAATTGAGGCAATAACAGGATAACCAAAACCGATGGTCACACCGATTGCCGCAACAACCCAAATTGTCGCTGCTGTCGTCAGACCGATGATATTCCCTTTGTCCTGCATGATTGCGCCTGCACCAAGAAAACCAATCCCCGAAACAATTTGCGCTACAATACGAGTTGGATCTACGGAGTTGTCAGCATAATGGCGTTGAACAACGATTGAAATCGCCGTGTAAAGAGTCGCTCCGATACAGATCAAAATGTTTGTTTTAATCCCCGCATTTTTCATTTTTTGTTCGCGGTCATAACCAACAAGACCACCGAGCAATAGGCCCGTGAGAATTTGGAGACCAAGTCCAAAATAAAGTTCTACTTCGCCTAAATGTTCAATGTACACAGTCTGCATTTTGATCGTTATTCCTTCTTTTATACTCTTTAAGACATTCTCTAATTCTGCTACACTTAGACGAAGAGAGCAACAATCAAGATGAAAAGACCTCACCTCGTCCATTTTCTGGCCATTATTACTGATGATTCAATCAACATCAAGGCCTCTATCACGATGAAGGAGAATCTGATTGCTCAGAATCTGGATTTAGATATTCCCACCCCTAAATTTCCTATACAGGCCCTGCGTTTGCTGAATGCTTATCAGTTTACAATGAGGATTATTGGTCTCTCAAAAGAGCAAAAAGAAATTTATCGTAAATCTTTCGAGTCAGATTCATTCGGAAATTTTAACTTCAAAATCCCGCTCACTAAAGATCGTGAATCAATCGAAATATTGCAAATTTATGAAACAAGTAAACGTCCTGGTCTTGAGTTGCATTTGGGAACGTACATTCCGCTGAGGATTTTTACGCCGAAAAAACTCATTATTTGTGATTTTGATAAAACACTCGTGGACACAAAGTACTCTACGACAAAAGAAGTTTATTTCTCACTGACAAAACCTATTGGCAATAATCCCACAGTTGCATCCAGTGTGGAAATTCTTCATCGCTACATCAGACGCGGCCACCACCCTTTTATTCTTTCGGCTTCACCTCATTTTTATGAGGACTCTATTCGCGACTGGCTTTACAAAAACAGTATTTTTTCTGCCGGCATTTTTCTAAAAGATTACCGACATTTCTTTTCCTTTCTCGATGGTGAATTGACGACCAAAGATTTGAAGCTGCAAGGTCTCTATAAGCTCAATCACTTACTGGATATTTTACTGATGACCGGAATTCCTGATGATCTCATCCTCATGGGAGATAATTTTGAATCTGACCCGGCCATCTACTTAACCCTGGCCAAAATTCTCTCCGAAGATATCGATCCGTGGGTCACGTGGAACGAACTTAAAGAGCAGGATATTTTCCAGTTAAAACGCAAACAAAACTCCCAGTTTTTGAATAAAATTTACCAACTGGATAATTTACTTACCCGTAAGCGAAAAGAAAAAACTAAAAAAATTAGTATCAAAATTTTTATTCGCAAACGCTCGCCAAATGACAAATTGATTGCTCCGGCCGCATTTGAAAAATCAAAAAAATATCTCGACCTGATTGAAATGTACGATGGGCTTTACCAAGCAGAATTTGAAAAGATGATGGAAGCTCAGGAAAACAGCGTGAAAGGCGCAGACAGCACGATATAACCCACGCACAAATACAAACCCTGACGATGAAAAGCACGGGCACGTTCCGGGTCGTTAAAAATTCCTTTCGTTAATGGCAGAACACTGAAATCAAATTTAATGATCTCGAGATAAACGCGAAACATGGCAAAGAGTAGTAAAATGATATTCAACCATTGATTGCTTGAAGTTCCGATTGCCTCTACAATATTAAACATGCATTCCCCCGACCAAAAAGGATAGTCTTCATGGATCTCATTACCCTCATCGGAGACGCTGATGAGAATTTTTACCAACTAGGCCTTCGTGACAAAGAAAAGGCAAAACTTGTCCATGCTGATGTTAAAAACATGCTCAGAACTCCCTGGAACAAGGTCAACCTCATCATTGAAGAGGTCGCAAAAGTCGTCATTAAAAATTCCCTTCTTAAAAAGACTGAGCATTACCGTCACCTTCACGCTTACAGTGATGGTTTGGGAGTTTCCGTTGAAGAAACGGCCTACGTCATGTTGATCCCGGAACTCGTAAGCTCAATGAGCAAATGGGCACCAGGACTCATCAAAGGAAATTTGGGTTGCTCGAGTTTCATCACACGAAATGCAGCGGGAGAAGTCGTTCACGGACGCATCCTCGATTTTCCATTGCAAGGATCATACGATCATTTTGAGCGCGCGATTATGTACGATCTCAAAGGCATGCCAAAAATGTTGGGATTCGGATCATGTGGTATTCCCTATCCTTCAATTACCCTCATGACTGAAGATGGAATCACGCTTGCCCTTCACCAAAAATTTACGAACGTTTTCAACTCTCAAGGCCAGTCAATCTTCGAATATATTTTTGATTTGATTAAATCATGTCGAGATAAAGAAAGTGTCGCGCAATTTATTCGCTCTCGTCAGACAGTCACGACATGGTGTCTTTATATGACGTTTAAAAATGGTGATGTGCTGGCCGCAGATCTCATGGGTGAAAAGAGTTATATTCATTTCCCGGAAATTCCTGAAAATGGAATTCTCTATTTCTGCAACCATCTTGAAGATAAATCAATGGAACAAAAAAGTTTTCTTCCATTAGGTTTTGATAGCTATAATCTCATGCGTGAAGAATCAGCGGCTCAAAAAATTCAGATGTTTCTGCAGAAAAAGAAAAAAGTTTCTGAACCTCTCGAACTCATGCAGCTCATGACAACTCCCCTGCTGCAAAAAGACTCAATGGATTTGACTAAATTTAAGCTGGATAACATCACACCTTCCAGTTTGAGTGTCATGACTATGAATCCAACAGCGCATACGGCGCTTTATCTAGAGGGACCTGCGCCTAAACTGTTTAGAGATTCAGTAGTCGAAATAAAAAATTGTTTTACTCGCCCGGAAAAAATTCCCGTAAAAATCAAAAAAGCACAAGAAGTCTCTCACGATTACTACCAGGGTCTGCACGCGATCATGGAAGCGCAAAAGGGCTTTGACCGTCACGAACCGGTTACCATTTATCATCAACTGCAAATGGCGATTGATCATCTCGCGGGCCACGCGGAAAAACATATTGTTGAATTTTATTTTCTCGTTGCTCAGTATATTTATGAATCACATCCAAGCCTGCTCGCTAATCTTCTGGCCGATTTTAAGGCCTTTGAAGACCGATTGCCGGAATACCTCAATGACCACTGTCTATTGTTCATTAACCGCTTAGAAAAGGTTTTAAAGATCGAAGGACATGCGTTTGAAGAAGATAGGATTAAAAATTTAAAGTTACGAGAAATTTATCGTTTAGAAGAAAAAATTCCGCGGGCAATCTTCCATCTCACCACAAAGAATTTGATTGTTCCTCGTATGGATTTTCTCGACATTTTTTACATCACGACAAAATAAAAAA
This sequence comes from uncultured Bacteriovorax sp., assembly GCA_966211385.1. GTDB lineage: Bacteria > Bdellovibrionota > Bacteriovoracia > Bacteriovoracales > Bacteriovoracaceae > Bacteriovorax. Next base: position 445 of record CBIHOP010000309.1, on the reverse strand, counting down.
GGCCGCTTGAAGCGGCCTCTTTCACAAAGATATAATCTTTTAAATTAAAGAGAACATCTCTTCCATTGAAGTTTGTAGAGCATTCCTGCCTTGAAGTCAGCAGAGTCAACTGTGGCCAGAGCTTCGTCGTTGTAGCGGTTCGTACGAACAAGCATAGCTGCGTTTACACGAAGAATAGTGTCCGCTCCACAAGGAGACCAGACTTGGGCCTGGACACCAATCGCATTTGAGAATTGGTAGTCTGTATCTGTTTTACCGATAAATTGCTTATCAAAACGAGGTCCTAAGTATCCAGCGAGAAAGTATTCTGCAGTTAAACGCGCTTGAGCACCAGCTGGAAGAGCAACATATCCGCGGTAGTCGACATCAATAACTGAGACTGACATTCCTTGTGGTACGTGAACCGGAATAGCGATGTTACATGTTTTTCTTTCTGTTGAACGGA
>CBIHOP010000308.1:0-4197 GCA_966211385.1 uncultured Bacteriovorax sp. | reverse complement strand
GGATTTGATGCGAATCTTTTAACGCTTTTTGAATGTATGCAAGAAGCTCTTCTTTGCTTAGAGCGAGTTCCCAAAAATTGGCGACACGAGGTTGATTGTGCCACTCATGGAAAGTGTCGATGTCGTTTTCAGTAATGACTCTAAAACTAATATGACCCTCTACTGCTGGAACATATCGCGAATAAAGTTTCTGACCTGCTTTGAACGGATACCTCAAAGGGAAGTCAAAACGCAAACTATCTGTAGATGAGTTCCAAATCCCAGTTTGATTAAAAAAAGATTCACGTGAGTATGTTTTCTGATTAAGTGTCAGTTGATCAAAAGTTGGATGCTCGTAGAAAAGGACTTCGAGTGCTACATCTCGTAGTTCATCAGATAAAATCGAAGAAGATGAAGTCATGCGATTATCTTCAATATGAAAGGAGCACTCTTCAGATAAAGTTTTCACCCGTAAAACTGAAGTTTCAACTTCAACTTGATAAGTAAGACCTGAGTTTATTCTTGTGAGAGAAAAATGTTTCATCTTTTTCCAAAAGGATTAGGGAAGTTGATATAAATATCCAAAGGATTGCTCATGGTGTTTTCATTAATGTTTTTCAAACAACAGATGTAATTGTCTTTGATGAGGAAAGTTTCTGACTTCAATACGTAATCAATAAAGGAATAGTCTTTAACTCCATCGAGCTTTTTCACTTTAGTGACAAAATGGTCGATGAGGTTTTTTTCGAGTTCACGATTGCCATGAGCGATGGATTTAATGGTGAAAAGAGTAGAATTGATGAAAAGATAGTAGCCCATTAATCTGTTGGCAAAATCGGTATTAAGGATATTGTCACTAGGAATATTTAAGTGAGCATGTTTGCTGAAACCCGTTCCCTGACAATCACGATAGTAGGTGTGGACTGGGTAAAAATCATCATCAAGCTTTAGAATGATGTTTTGTTGGTGAGCTCCTAGATAAACCCCATGCTTTGCTTGTAACGATATGAAGGGAAGTATGGTTGTCTCTAAAAAGGAATTAAACCATTTTTCCGCGTTAGTCCTTTTAATCAGCTCATGAATGAACGGTATCCCTGATTCCGGATTTATTTGATTAAGTGTCGCGAGAGAAATCACTTTTTCCGATTGAGTTTTAAAGAGATTCTCACGAAGAATAACAATTGTTTCCTGCCAGAGAGATCCGTCGGGTTTTTTGAGGGCCATAAAGGCCGGCTCATGCAGAATGGTCAGCGTTTTTTCTGGCGATTGAAAAAGTTCATGCAGTTGTAGTCCGCGCTTCACTTCAATCATTTGCAAAGTGCGAATAGAATTAGTGAGCCTTAAATTGAGAGAAAATTTCAACATCCAATTTTCATTTTCATTGTATAGCGAACGCACAGAAGTTGTTGGAATCCACTCTTTTTCTTCAGTCTTCAGCGGTAAGATAGAACCTGAATCCATGTATTCTTTCAATTCGAGAGTTTCGAACTGATAAGGGTGAAAAGGGAAAAGAACGTAATCGCTTGTTGTTTTATTACCGGCAAGAGCTTCCAGGGCTGTAAAGAAATTCTCCTTTGAAAACGCCTTTGATCTTTCTATGTGAATAAAATCTTTTTTAACGAGACACCATTGGAGTTGAACAGGTTGGTAGATGCTTTCCGGTGTGCCAGGTCCTTCCATCAGTTTTGGATAGGGATGAGAGAAATGGCCGAAAACCAAACTCTGCTCAGTCGTTTTGAAAGAGAGATCTATTGGTGAAAGCTTTATAGATTTCGAATCCAGTATATTAATTGTTGTTTGGGCGCTTGCTCTTACACGTTGATTAAAAAGGGTCCGAGCTTCTTCATCGACAGCTTCCATCTTTGTGAGCTCATCTACAAACTCAAAGAAGGAGAGTGGCCGTCCATTATCTTTTATGTCCTCTGAAAAAGTATGAAACCCAGTGACAGAGAAATGCTCAATTCCAATGACAAAACGATCGTGAAGAACAATTGAGTTCTCATTAACTTTTTTGTTTTTACATCCAAGCAGGTAGGAAGTGAGAAAGGATTGCAGAGCTTGTTTCATTAGTAAGCATCACTTGTTCGAGAAATTTTTAACGTAATGGCGAGGGTACAAAGACTCACAAGTAAAATGGCAAATGTGATTGAGATCAAATTCATTTTCAAAGTAAGCGCCATGACTCCAGCTCCGAGAGCATACCCCAGTGAGTGAGCGATGCTCGCGAGTCCCACCTGTCTTCCATAGACATTTTCATCCATATTTTTTTTACTAATGAGTGAGAGGTAAACCGGAGGAATGAGCGCCAGCCCAATGCCTAGAATACAAACCGCTGTCCAGACACTACTTAATGTGACTGCTGCATTGAGAAGGAAAGCACCAACTAACAATGAAAGGCTTCCAGTGTTGAGTATCCATTTCCATTTTGTTTTTGGAATTTTCTGACTGACATATTGAGAACAAAGACCAATTAAGCTGATGGCAATAACAATTTTGGCCATGAGAAGTGTCGCTTGTTCGCCTCTAATATTAAAAATAACTTTGAGATGATGACCGAGAGTCGAGTGTAGTATTCCAATGAAACTCGTAAAGATGAGAGCTAAAAAGATGGGAAGCACAGAAAGTTTGATCAGTTTCCTGTAACTATCGAAGTTGAAATTGTGTTGGCCCTGCATTTTGTCATTAACTTCACTCTTCGAAAATATTTCAGCGAGTGCGAGTGTTAGGATGATGGCTGTTGAAACATAAATGAGTTGATCGAAATTAACTTGTTTCACAAGAACAATGATCGGTCCCAACAGCCTTCCCAAATTTAAACACATCGAGTTTCTCGTCAGAACTTTCATGCGATTCATGTTGGGAGAGAGATCCAGCTGCCAAGCTTGGGAGACAGGAACAATCGCAGAAGAGAGGAGCCCGTATAAAATGCGGCTTAGATAGATGAGAAAAATTTTGGTTGAGAGATCAAGATGCGGATTGAGCGCGAAGATCGAAGAGAGAAGAAGAAAAGAAGATGACAGACCCACCATTCCGATGCCCAAAACTTTTTTTCGTCCCCATTTATCACTCATGCTCGCCCAAAAAGGCCCGGTGAAAGCAAACAAAAGGGAGCCAATACTAATGGATCCGGCGATGTGAGCAATTGAGATGTGAGAGACTTCCGAAATGTACGGAATGGTCACATAGAGGATCATCTGCACGCAGCTAAAGAGGAATGTGTTGAGATAAGCTATTGATAACTTGATATTTCTATTCATAAAGTATGAAATACCACTTTTAAGTTAATATGACCAATTAAAAGTTTGACTAGTCGAACTTTTGCTTTTATTTTTCCCACCATCACTTATTTTAGGAGAAATTATGAAATTGTTTTCTACACTCGCGCTTATCGCACTAACATCAACAGCTGCTCACGCTGAAACTGATCTTCAAATTCCTGGCGAAAAATGGTTAGGGAAATTTACGGGATACATCTGCTCAACAGAAGGAGCAAAAGTTGAAGCGCCTCAAGTTTACAAAACACTAAACGTAAAATTCGAAAACGTTGTAACTGATGCAACTCTAGACAACGGCGTCCTTAAAGCAACTTTCGAAGTAAACGGAAATGTTTGTCGTTACAGCGCAATCATGCTCGCCGACAACACAGCTCAAACAATCACAATGCTTGAATCAAAGGCCTACTCAAACACTGAAGGCGTAGACTGCTCTGAAGGAAAAACAATCCTCGACATACAATTCGCCCCAGTGAACAAGTACTACTATTACGGTCACCCACACAATATGGCGTTGATGGTTGAATCAACAGATGCTGAAGCGATCTGCGGCGCAGGCGCAACTTCATTCGGTGTGAACTTTGTAGTTGCAGGAAGAATTAAGTAATTTTTTATTTTTTGAGATTGGGTTCGATCGCGAGATTGGGCCTGGTCTCAAATCATTTTGTTAAAAAACAATGTTCGTAATTAAAAAACTCCGCGGCTCCGGCAGAATCTCCAACAAATATTTCCGAAGTTTATAAAGAAAATCGCTCTCTTCAATCGTTGATATCAATCCCAATTCGAATCCAGGATAAAGCTTTGTGTAACTTTCGACAGCGACGAGAGAGTTGTATTGATTGATGAAACTAGAACTTTTGTGTTTGATTGCATTACAGAAAATCTAATGAATAACGTTTTTCACTTCAGTGTGCGATTTGAGTTTACGAAACTGATAAAGAGTCTT
>CBIHOP010000307.1:0-4203 GCA_966211385.1 uncultured Bacteriovorax sp. | reverse complement strand
GGTGTGACCTGATTCACACGAACGTCAGTACATTGGGCCGAAAGCAAAACGGCAATAAGGAGTGTGTAAGGATCTTTGTGATCTAATGGGATTGGTGGATTCGGATAAAGCTCTTCCAATCTCTGAGCGATATAGTCCGCTTTTTCTTGTTTCATGTTCATGCAGATAATAATGCCTGTTTTTTCATAAGAAATAAATGATTAGAATAGAAGAATGATGAGTTCTCTCATACGCATTTTTCTGTCGGTCTTTCTCATTGTCACTCATGTAAGTGTTGCTGACGATGCTGATGGACTCAGAGATCACATCTCCAGTTTTAATCGCGAAGTTTCAGAAGCAGGCTCTCCTCCCTGTTTGCAGTGTTTTGATTTTTCACGTTTTGAAAAAACAACTATTCAGCAATCTACAAAATTAAAAAAATCCATCGAAGTGAGTGTGATCTCGTTAGAGAAAGCTAAAGAAGTTTTCAAAGCGCTAGCAAGCAATGAAGACATTCCTCATGAATTTTTAATTGAAGGATGTTTCGCCCGCACCTATGCCATGAACCAGATGATGGATGAGATGGGAATCATATCAGTGAAGGCCGCCGTCGAAGGCGACTTGCATGTAAAGGCCGGAATGTTTGGTGACATTCGCTGGCAATATCATGTCGCTCCGATGGTTATGGTGAAAACTCCAAAGGGAAATATTCCTTATGTTTTCGATCCCTCACTTTTTAAAGGACCTGTGCCATTTGAAGAATGGAAAAAACTTTTGCTTAAAAATCCAAAATCAAAATATCAGGGCGAATACTTCGCTCCTCGATTTAATCTGCATCCAGATGATCGTTATGCGACTTACACAAAGTATAGCGAAGAAGATCAAGATCTCGTTCGCGGATACAATCGTGAATATAGTCGAATGTTAGATCTACTGAAAATGGAACCTAAAAAAGTAAAAGATGTCATGAAAGACATCGAGTCATCAAAATAAAAAGGATTTTTATGAAATCACTCATCGTCATTATGGCCTCGCTTCTTTTCTCGGGACAAACTTATTCCGGGACACCTGGAAAAGCGGAGATCACAGATTCGTTTGAAGACAAAGTTAAATCAATCACTGATGAAGATAAAGAAGTAACGATCCGTTTTGCACTCCATGCGGCCATTTATCGTTTACCAAAATCCCATCCACAGTTTGAACAATTGAAAGCAACGTTAGAAAATAGATTAAAAAATGAAAAAAAGATAAAAGTTGTCGCGATTATTCCGACTATGGAAATCAAAGAGATTAAACAATAGGCAAAGCCTGGAGGCCTTTCGTGAAGCTAGATATTGTCCAAGATGCTAAAGACCACACATTCACAATCTGTGTAAAAGTGGATCAATTTAAAACCTTGCGCGATTATGAAGTTCTACACAACCTAATCAATGCCATTTCGCTGGACTTTGATCTCGATCCGGAAATTAGTATTGAAGATCTCAAAAACATTGTGGCAGAGGCAAAAAAAGAAGAGTCACAAGATATTGAATGCGACATTGGGCCGGATGGAATTGATATTGAATTCTAATTAAGCCGCTTCTCCCTTATCACCTTTTAATTTTTGGTTATACCACTCAGGTGCAAGGAAATTGCTCTTAGGAAAAGGAAGTTTGTTAACGACGATGTCTTCAAAGAAAGTCGGAACATAATTGCATGGAACCATTTCTCCAATGTATTTTCCCGTTTCCGCATCTTTTCCAGTTTGGATCCATTTGAAAATATCACGTGAAATATAGTTTCCGTTTTTATCAACTCCGATAATTTCAGAAATGTGCGATGTACGACGACCACCATCGTGAAAGCGTGAACATTGAACGATAATTTGCATCGCTGATCCCACCATTTTTCTAACAGCATCAGGTGGAATTTTTGTATCACCCATTAAACATAAAGTTTCAAGACGAGTACAAGCATCTACTGGATTGTTAGCGTGAACAGTTCCCATTGAACCATCGTGACCAGTGTTCATAACTTGAATAAGATCGAGCGCTTCTTCTCCACGAACCTCTCCAACAATAATTCTGTCAGGACGAAGTCTCATGGCCGAAATAACCAGATCGCGTATTGTAACTTCCGTTGTTCCACGTTCAGGGTCCCCTTTACGTGTTTCGAAGTTTACAACGTGTTCTGCTTTAACTTGAAGTTCTGCCGCATCTTCAATAATGATCAAACGCTGAGTTTTAGGAATGCGGGAACCAAGTACGTTCAGCATTGTTGTTTTCCCCGAACCAGTACCACCTGAAACAATAATGTTTTTTCCCAGGTAAATACAAATATCGAGAAAACGAGCGGCTTCTTTTGAAAGAGATCCGAATGAGATCAAATCATTCAAAGTTAATTTTTCTTTGGAGAATTTACGAATGGCAACTGTCGTTCCGTTTTTTGCCATTGGAGGAAGAACAACGTGGATACGTGATCCATCCGGAAGACGTGCATCCAGACGCGGATTATCTTTATCAATTCGACGGCCCACTGACTGAGCGATCGCACGCATGGCCGATACTAATGCTTCTTCGTTATGAAATTGATTTTCTGATTTATAAACGAGACCTTTTTTTTCAATAAAAATTTCTTTCGGTCCGTTGATCATGATTTCGGAAACGCCTGGATCTTCCAATAAATCTTTTATCGGGTAAAGAAACTGGTCAATGGCATCCTTAAATACTCCTGACATTATTCTGCTTCCTCTGATCCTAATGAACGCTCTGGCAACACAGGTCTTTCCACATCTAAATCAAGAATATCTTCTTTGAGGTCTTCTCTTTTTATTTGCACCCATTCGCTCGGAGTTTCTTTTGGTTTCCAAACTTTCACGAGATCAGAGGCCAGACCTCTTCTCATCGTTTCCTGTCTATCGGATGCTTTTTCGAGAACCATAACTTTCCCTGTGAAGGTATTGTTTGGACAATTGAAATAAAACACACCGACTTTATCGAAAAACGCTTCGACTTCCACGATCTTTTCTGATTTAGGAGAAGTAAAAACATTTTTATCTGGGATATTAAAACAGGCCGATTCTACTCCTACACTCGTGACAAAAAAGCGCACTTTCTCGCCTTTAAAAACACTAATGCGGTTAGGATAAAAACCCTCTTTCCCAATAATGACCGCTTGCTCACGGTAAGGAACATCCAGCGTTCTCTCCTGGTGATAAGTTTCTTGAAGCGCGAAAGCTTCTTTCGTACTTATGATGGCCAGAATGGTGAGAACGACTAGAAATAGAGTTTTCATAGCCTTCTTTTCGGATAACTGAGTAAAAAGCTTTAACTAGATACTGATACCGTCTTTATCAGGACTTAGCGGAACGCGATCATCCTTGGGAGCTTCAGTCTTCTCGGGAGACTCGATTTTTTTTGTTTTTGAGAGGTGTTTGTATTTGAATTTGATCAGCATATTGCCGTCTTTGTTTTCGAACTCTGGGTTTGTCTGATCGACGTCATCTGGAAGCGTGAATGCGCGCTGAAAGCTCACTTTTCTTCTGACATCTCCATCTACTGTTTCAACATCACCTTTTAAACGAATCATACCGTTTTCAATTTTTATATCGAGTGGTTTGTCTTTAACTTGTTTAACTTTTAATTTGAGAATTTTATGAGTGTTTGTTTTGATCCAGTCATATTCGCCAACAATAGGATCATCGAATTGCTCGAGTCCAAGACCACCAAAGCCTCCGCCTTGTTGAAAGCGTTTCACCATTTCTTCAAAACGTTTATCGAAAGCTTCCGTTGAAGAATCATCAAGCAACATGCGAAACATTTCTTCGCGTGTTTTCATCATTTCTTCCATTTGTCTTTGCATCTCAGAGTGTTGAGCAAAAACAGATCCGGCATTTAAAAGTCCAGCGACCAAGATTGAGCAAAGTGCGATTTTTTTTCTCATTTCACTAACCCTCACCAAAATATATTAATGATTAAATGATACATTTAATAATATCATAGGCCGGCGTCTCATAAGGGTGACTCTCCTTTAGGGCGGCCACTACTTCTTTTAAGATAGTATCATCGAAGACAATTTCAACCCTCAATTCTTCAATTTTTTCTAAATTTTCGATTTTTCCAATTGTTGGATTGCTTCCTGCGAGAGGCCTAAATTGGCCTATTCCGCGGGTTTCAAATGAACAATGTTCATAGATGCCTATTCGACCAGCTCCCGCTTTAAAAAGGGCGTTTTTAACGGTTTCTG
>CBIHOP010000306.1:0-4257 GCA_966211385.1 uncultured Bacteriovorax sp. | reverse complement strand
AGTCGGTTTAAGGAGTCACATTCATGTTAAAATTAATCATCATTTCGAGTCTTTTTTCATTCACAACACTGGCCGCTACAACAGAAGATGTTTGCCAAAAAAACAAAGCGCAACTAGAGAAAAAGGCCGTCTCCGAATTTTTAAGTTCCGTGAAGGTAACTGCTGTTTCCGAAATTACTAAGCACTATGCTAAAAATAATCTTACACCTGTGAAACATATTGACGTCGTCACACAAACTTTGGATCAAATTCAACTTAAGGTTCAGGCCGGTGCTGACAGTGTCGGATTGACAGTTAAGCTTAAAGAAAAAATTAAAGTGGCGATTTGGCCGGAAGATGAGACGAAGAGGGAAGTCGATGCTCTAGGCAGACCCAAAATTGCGGGTAAGAAATGTTCCGCTCATGCCTATATGTTTGCGACTACAAAAGAAAAGATTTTTCTTGATATCATCAACACTCAAACGAAAGCCGCGGTAACCAGTTTCTCCATGAAAAACCTGGTTATTTACGAGCAGCGATTTTAGTTTTTTAAGTTCTGTTCTCGCGTTTCATTTAGTTCTCGAATTTTTTCTTTTAAACTTTGAGAGTTTTCTGCTTTGGCAGGAACTTGAGTCGTTATTGATTCATCGGACGATGGTTGAACAGCGTTTATTGTTAAATGTTCGTCACCCACCTCAGGACCATCTTCTAGATGGGAAACGAGATCTGGCAGCAAGTTTAATTGTTCTGGTGCTTCGGGTTTTTTAAAATCATTCATTTCTTCAGTTGATAAAACTTTCTTTCTCTTTTTTGATTTTGTTTCACTTTTAACAACCTCGACATAATCGCCCGGTTTTAAGTCCCATTTTTCTTTCAATGAATCAGCTTCGATATGGATCTTTCCTTCCAGTAAGGCCACTTGAGTGACTTCTTTTTCGGCGATGATTTGATTGTTGAAAAGAAATTGAGTTCCTCTGATTCCCATTGCTACCAATGGGGATTTTACTTTCAGTTGATCTTTTTCTTTCGCCTTAGCTCTGACTTCGGCCCGCATCTTTCCTTGTGTGAGGGTGAAGAGGGCATCGCGATCATTTTTAGTTCGATATGACCATTTCTCTACTTGAAATTCTGATTTTGGTCCAATCGTGATTAGTGTTTCATCGATCAATTCCAATTTCAGAAAACTTTTTTCATTTGTTTTTAAAACATCACGTGGATAGATTTTTGATCCCTTCTGAAGAACGCGATCTTCTACGATAACTTCTCCTCGAATTTCCTTAACCGTTCCAACGTATTTAGGAATTAAAGTTGATGTTTTTAAATCTAATGTAAAATCTTTATCTGTCTGAGCGAAAGACAAACTGGATGTTGTTACTGCGAAGAGAATGGCCGTCAAAAAGAATTTCATCCATTGATTATACCGCTAAAATAATTTTTTACGGTGGAAAATGATGATAGGCTTTTGCCATGGATCTTTATGCCGAAATTTTAAATTGCTCACTATGTACTGAGCATTTACCTCATAAACCTAAACCTATCCTTCAGTTCGGGGAGACGGCAAAAATTCTCATTGTCGGTCAGGCACCTGGTAGGCTGGCCCACGAATCGGGCATTCCCTGGAATGATCCTAGCGGAGACCGACTGCGAATGTGGTTGGGTGTCTCAAAAGAAGAATTTTATAACAAAGAATTGGTGGCCATTGTTCCAATGGGGTTTTGTTATCCAGGAAAAGGTAAAAGTGGTGATCTTCCTCCACGATTGGAGTGTCGTGCCCGATGGTTGGATAGTGTGATTTCTCGCTGTGAAAATGTGCAATTGATTGTGGTCGTAGGCAACTATGCCAAGAACTTTTTTTTTCCAGATGAAGATCTGCCTGTGCTTATAAAGGATTGGGCGAAAGAAGGTGAGTTTATTGTTCTTCCCCATCCTTCGCCCAGAAATAATATTTGGCTTTCAAAAAACAAATGGATTGAATCTCAAGTTCTTCCTGATGTGAAGAATAGAGTCAGAAAGTTGCTCAATGATTGCTGATCGAATCATGACCGGTTTTATCAATCGATGATTTTGATCTGTAACCAGGAGGATCACTTGCCGGAAAACTTTCTTCACTAGCTTCATCAAGCATCTCATCTTCTGACATGACATGCGGATTATCTTCCATCAGATTTAATTTTTTGGGTTTCGCAAAAACATACTTTAATTTGAGTTGCATGTTTCTCAATTTCTGTAGCATGAACATAAAAACCTCCATCTCTTAACTGATGCAGATTCAATGCCTGAAAGCTAAACTAGAATGGGAGCCTTAAACCGATTTGAATTTCGATTTGACCATCGAGGTGATAATCCAATCGCTTTGGTAAGGCATTAATAAAAAGCGTCGGTTTCAGCCAGACTCCATGTCCTGATGATAGAGCATTATAGAAATCGCCATCATTCACTTGGAACTCAATACATTTATGAGCGCAACTAGCAGTCTTTTTATAACTAAAGGCCGAAGTTTTTACTTGTGGTTTATTAAATTGAAGACTTTCAATGAAAGAAAAATTTACACTCGGTCCAGCCTGTCGCACATAAGCGGGATTAAGTGTAAGATAAAGACGCTTTATCTTTATAGACTTAATAACGTTGAAATCAAGATTGAGATCCGGCAGTGGAACTTCAATTTCGTCCATATCAATTTCATGTGTGCCTTTAAGTGCAACGAAAATTTTCGCAAACGTTCTGAGCAGTGAATTACCTAGTATTTCATAACTATTGCCGAGATCAACGGCTTCACTGAGATCCATATCTTCAAGTGAATATTTAATATTAAGAAAGTAGAGTGAGGGATCGTTTTTACTTTCTTCCAAAGTCGATTGTGTTTCTTGTGAAAGTTCAGTATTGCCACCGGCCTCGATCGCTTGTTGCATCATAGCTTCGCGCTGGATTTCGGCCATCGTTTTGATAGGAGCAATAGGGGCTATGCTTTCTGTTCTCTCCAGACATGAGGAGGCGGAAATCATTAGCATGATTAAAAGTGTTGAGCGATAAATGTTTTGCATGAATGAATTCTAGAGATTTCATTGAAAATCACAAGTGGGAATTTTTTGACTTTCGATACTAACAAAAGGCCACTTTCGTCGTGGCCTTATTTTATTGCAGTGATGATTGAACTTTTTTTGCGTGCTCAAGATGGGCCGATACACTACTGCGAGTTTTTTCAAGCAAGGCCTTCAATTCTGGATTTTGAGCTGAAGGAATGAGTGATTGATCGAGGTCATTCAAAACTTTCTGATGAACAGACACTTGTGACTCCATGTAGGCCTTGTCAAATTCGGATCCTTCAAGATCACTTATTTTGTTCATGATTTTTTCACTATCTTTTTTCAACTCCACGCTTTTCTCATGCGAGTCTGGTTTTAACTCCAGTTTTCGAATGAGTTGCATAGAATTTTTATTATTGTTCGTATGCTCTGTAATCATGTGGCCTGCAAATTTCTTTACATCTTCACTCTTTGCTTTTTTCTGCGCGAGTTTTGCCAAATCAATTTCACCTTCGTTGGTTGTCGTCACAATTTTTGTGATTTCAGCATCGTTAGGTTTTGAATCTTCCGCAAATAGTGGAGCAGTTATTAAAAGACCTAGAACCGGAATAATTAATTTCATAAGAACTCCAAAAAAAGGCCCGGGGATCCCCGGGCACATTTCCTTATTGCATAAGGAGAAATATCTTAGTGATACGAAGGTTCACTTACTCTGTCAGAACCTTGCGTCTTCACGATCTTGTTATAAAGTCCAAGAATGAGTAGAGAAGGCACCCATTCTCCCACGAAATTTGCCCATCCTTTACGTTTTTGAGTGACGGCTAACCCTAATGATAGGGCAACAGCTCCACCCGCTAAAATCAGGTAAAAAGTAGATGGTAACTTTGCTGTTTGTCTTTCGATGGCCTTAGTCATCGAACCCTCTCTGTTGGCCGTATTATTAACAGTATCTTTGATCATAGTTTCTGGTTGCATAAATCCTCCTTGGATTGGTCATATTTTCCACGCAAGATTTCAGTGCAATTGAGATTCCAGTGCACCTGACTATTAAACTCAAAATTCAAAGTTGTAGTCATGTTCACGATGCAGGATTAGGTCTTGCATTAATATCTACAAGGAGGGAAGCATGACTAAAAATATTGCTGAAAATGAAAGGGCCTTTAGAATTCTCGCCGGAGGATTGATTTCTTCAATGGCCTTCTGGGGGCCGCAGAGTTCTGTTTTTTTATTAGGATTAATTCCCGTTGTAACTGGT
>CBIHOP010000305.1:0-4271 GCA_966211385.1 uncultured Bacteriovorax sp. | reverse complement strand
CATCAAGTTCAGGAAAATCTTCTAAAGTACTCGTCTTATCGTAAGACACCTTCGAAAAAATAAACGATTCTACTTCTTTAGGAATACCTAACTTTGGAAGTATGAATTTGTTGAAAGGTGTGCGAGCAAGCGGAATATAAGTTGTGTTGAGACCAAGGCCTCGGTTGAGGTCCTGTAAAAATTCATTAACCGAAGGCGCATCAGGACTGATCAAATGGTAGGTTTTAGTCTTCGTCGCAAAAGTGTCCCTAGTTACTAACAAGGCCATTAACCGAGCACAATGATCAACAGGAATCAGAGGACTCTTAGTTCGCGGATTAAAAGAAAAGGCCAGCATGGGCAGACGTTTTAAAAGACCTGCATACTTTTTAGCGGCTTCAATAAAATAATAAGGTCCGTCTGTTTTTGGCATCTGACGACCGCGAGTATCTCCTACAATAATTCCCGGACGGAGGATACGTGTGACATAAAGATCACTTGTTTGCTCGCGCACGATCAATTCAGCGAGGTATTTAGTTTCAGAATAAAAATCATTAAAGCGCGAACGTTTTGGCAGCTGATCTTCTTCTAAGAAAAATTGATCTGGATCTCCAACAGCAATTGTAGAAACATGATAGAAAGCTTTAAGCTTTTTCATCAATCGCATAAAGTGAATAATATTTTGCGTACTCACAACATTTTGCATGAAACAATCTGCATAAGACGCTTTCAAATCATAAAGAGCGGCCGCATGAAAAACGACTTCTACTTCATCGATAACTTTATTTCTGTCAGCTTCATTTGCAATTATATCCAAAGAAGTCAAATCACCTTGGACAAACTTTATTAGAGGTGAATCTGGAAAGAGTTCTCTGCATTTCGATTCACTTTGGCGAGAATGAATGAAGAGTTCATGCTCTGCTTTAAGCAGTTCTTCAACGAGAGTTTTTCCTAAGAATCCGGTAGCACCTGTAAGCAATATTTTCATGTAAGTGTCACTTGAATATCTAATCCGTCAATTCCATGCTGATTGTGATCTTTAGGTGAATAAACATTTAAAAAATTAGCGTAACATTTAATATGCCATTTTTTTGCTTCTTCAAAAGTTTCGCCATCTCCAAAGAATTTTAAACCTTGTTCTTCCTCGAGGAGTTGAATTTGAATATCATTCGTTTCAAAGCTGATATAATCAGGATCGTTTGATGGAAAATTTCCGCTTAAAATTTTAAGAAAACAAGAAATCAATTCCAAACGGTTTGAATGTTTTAAAATAGTAACATTGAAAGTACCGTCCTGATGATTTGTTCCAGGAGCAACTTCAAAAGATCCACCTACCATTGGTTGATTATTAATGAGAACAAGTGGCGAATAAATTGTATCGTTTAATTCAGCTGAATTAATTTTGAATTTATAAGATTTGAGATCTCGGTTAAGTAGTTTTTTTGCTACAAACATCGAATAAATATTCTTTCCAGAAAATTGCATGAACTTTTTAAATTGAGGATATTGAGCTCTCAAAAGATTAATTTCCTGGGCCACTTCAGCAGCAAACCCCAGACCGCCATTTGTCGCCATAAAGCGACCATTGATATTAATGAGATCAATTTTCTTTTTTACGTTATTGCGAATTGTTTGCGTGATCTTTTTTACATTCCCATCACTCCCCATAGCACCAGCTAAATCATTAGCTGTCCCGCCGGGTACAACAAGAAGTCCAATATCTGTTCCTGCTAATTTTTGAATGATTGTATGAACAGTTCCGTCTCCACCAACGGACAAAATGGCATCAACAGATTTCTCGATATCTTCATCAAGAACTTTATAGAGTTCGTCCAAGTCAGAAGGTGTTTTGTAATCAATCTGGCTTCTAAAAAGAGCTTGATTGATCTCACCTTGCCAGTTGTGAGAAGAGTTAGATGCTCTTTGGTTCAGATAGACTGAGATGTTTTGCATAAAAAACCCACCGATAGTTTGTTGGTCCATTTTAACCTCAAGAAGGCCCACTCTAGCTGGCCTTGTAAATTTTACAGTTCATGGTTAAAATTATTTACAGTTCATAAATATCAGGAAGGACCCATGAAAATACTGTTAGTTACCAGTGAAGTCACATTCGTTCCCGAAAACTATAATCTTTTTCTTGAGAATTTTTTTAGAGAGACTGCTGGGATCGAAGGGCTGCATATTGAGCTGGCAGTGTTTAAAAATAATACACCTATGTTAAGTCTTAGGGCCTTAGCGCTCATGGCGATGGGGGCCCGTCAGGTGGGGTATCATCTGATGAGAAATTCATTAAAAGCACGCAATAAAGACCGCGATTTTCTACGAACAGAATATGGAGTGAAAATTAGTGAGTTTTTAGGCCCGAATGATCCACTTTTTATCAGCTATGTAAAATCCCATGGGATCGATATCGTGGTCAATGCTCGCACTCGCTTCATCTATAAGTCTCGAGCTCTGAAAGCACCAAAACTTGCTTGTATCAATATTCACCATGGGCTTCTTCCCGATCATCGGGGAACTATGTGTGACCTCTGGGCACTCTATGAAGGAAGACCAACAGGTTTTTCGATTCACTTCATGGAGAAAAAAATAGATGCCGGAAAAATCATCCGAGTAAAAGAGACCACTTCTAGAGTGAAGGACGTCATCGATCATTATCCTGAGATTCTTAGAGCGAGTTCAGAAGTTGAAGGATTAGAACTTGCAGATCTCATTAAAGAAATTAAGCAAACTGGAAAAATCCCGATAGGGAGTGACAACCATACAACACGTGCCACGTACACGAAGAACCCTGATTTTTTCATGATCAGGAAGATGTTACAAAAAGGTATTAGATTATGAAGACGACAATTTGCTTACATCATGGATCACCAGGATCAGCTCAAGATTTTTTCCATCTCAAACTTTTATTACCAGATTGTAAAATGGTGGCCTACGATCGAGTTGAAAAAAAATACGATGATGTCGCAGATAAAGCGCTCATTCAATTAGGATATTCTTTTGGATGTGTTGAGGCCATTAACACGGCCGTAGAAAATCCTCATACAAAGTACGTCATTCTCATCGCTCCTTTTTTATTTCCACAAAAAAGACCTAGCGCTGTGATGAAATCACTTCTCAACATCAAACTTTTTAAAAATAAACTCCTTCCTAAGCTCGCAAAAAAAAGCATTCACTCAATGCTAGTAACGAGCAGTTATCCTCATCAAGTTCCTGATCATTACAAAAATGATTCACAAGCTTATTTATCTCCACAGAGATTAAAACATTCAATCATCGAAAAAGATTTTGCTCATCATGAGATCTTCGCTCAATTTCAAAAACTCGAAGATCGTGGTGTTCAGATTTATATTATTCTTGGCGAACAAGACATGACTTCATCTAAAGAAGTTCAAATTGATCCGCTTAAACGATTTAAAAATATTCACCTCCAAATTATTCCAAAAGCAGGACATGCCCTCCTTTGGACACATACTGACTCTTGTGCAAGGAAAATAAAAGAAGTGTTAAAAGAACATCACAAAGAAAACGGCGCTCAACGCTTAGGTTACTATCCTGGTGTTGATCAAAGAAACAACGTTGCTAGTTTTTTATCCGCGCACTTGGAAAATTTTCCACAGAAAAAGATTTTAAGCTGGGTAGATCCAAAAGATGCTGAAAAACTGAAACACTGGCAAGGTGAAATGACGATTGAGCTAAAACATCAATCAGTCACAGTGGCAGAACTTGATCATCTTGTGGGAATTCTTGCTCATGAGTTTTACCAACTTGGTATTGTTTCTGGTGATAGAGTTATTCTCTTTCTTCCAATGTCTCTTTATATGTATGCTTCAATGTTTGCTCTTCAAAAAATGGGAGCAGTTCCTACTTTCCTAGATTCATGGGCCCGCAGAGATCAAATGGGGGTTTCGGCCCAGGTTGCAAATCCCAAAGCGATGATCAGTTCAGACCGTGCTTTTGGATATCTTATTGGTGTTGATGAAATTAAAAATATCGCTTTAAAGATTGTCGCGGGACCAGTTGCTTCTGAAATTCCGTATACGGCAAAATTAGAAGAACTTCTAGCTGGAAAAACTAAGGCGCCAATTACGGCCGTTGAAAAAGAACATACTGCACTCATCACTTTCACAACGGGATCATCAGGAACACCAAAAGGTGCAGATCGCTCTCACCGCTTCTTAGCTGCCCAACACTACGCACTTAACCGCCATCTTCCGTATGAAGCACGCGATAAAGATCTACCAGTATTCCCTATTTTTTCGCTTAACAATTTAGCGGCCGGTGTTGAAACA
>CBIHOP010000304.1:0-4293 GCA_966211385.1 uncultured Bacteriovorax sp. | reverse complement strand
AGCTCTAAAAGAGAAAAATGAAGGATCGGCCGTGTGGCTATCAGAACTCATCTGGAGAGATTTTTATCAGATGATCCTTGATGTTTATCCTCGTATCGAAAAACACGCTTATAAAAGCGAATATGATACTTTGGAATGGTCTGGTACAACTGAAGACTTCAAGGCGTGGTGTGATGGTCAAACGGGATATCCCATTGTCGATGCGGCCATGCGATGTTTGAATGAAACTGGTTTCATGCACAACCGTTTAAGAATGGTGACCGCTTCGTTTCTTTGCAAAACTTTGCTTATCGACTGGAAAAAAGGCGAACGTTATTTTGCGGCGAAACTTCTCGATTACGATATGGCCGCCAACAATGGTGGCTGGCAATGGAGTGCTTCGACAGGCGTAGATGCTCAGCCTTACTTCAGAATTTTTAATCCCTTCAATCAATCTGAAAAATTTGATGGTAACGGTGATTTTATCCGCAAGTGGTGTCCGGAGCTTTCGGGTTTCACGGCCAAAGAAATTCATGCTCCTCACGACACAGAATTTCCGGCACAGGATCGTGCTAAATGTTTTATTGGTCGCGATTACCCTGCACCTATTGTGAGTTATCGCGCGCAAAAAGAAAAAGCACTGGCGATGTTTAAAAGAATAAGTTAGGCCACAGGTCCAGCAAGAATTCCAAATTTCTCACCGTCTTTGATGATCGTTTTAGGAAGCACGGCCGTGTTAGGAAGAACTGTTGCTTTTTCTCCCACCGTCACTCCACCAAGAATTTTCGCTCCTAAACCAACAATGGCCCCACGCTTAATGTGAAGTTTATCGATGATCAAGAAACCTTTCATTCCATAATGGGACATGATGAAAGCTGAGCCGCCAATGGTGACGTAATCTTCAAGAACAATTAAACATGGATCAGAAACATTTGATGTATTAATCATTGTTCCTTTTCCAATTTTCATTCCCATCATTCTGAAGAATAAAATATTCAGTGGTGATGGAGTGATAAAATCTAAAATTGTATAACGAACTAAGTATGTAAGAGCGTTGTGATAAAACCACGGCACTGATTCGACTGAAAACCATGCTCCCCGATATTTTTTTACAAATGGAAGACATGGAAGATTCATGAGAGGAACGACAAAGATAAGTGTAATAATAAAAGCAACGAATCCGATTCCCGCCGTCATTCCATAACTAAAGGCCTTGAACCAGACAGCTTCATTCACAACTTGCTGACTAACCCAATCATACAACATGAATCCTGGTGTCAGTGAGACAGCAAGACAAATGACATAGACCATGGCGATGGGAAGGAGAAATAAAACATAACCTATCGTTTGAAATTTTCTGAAAACATTTTCAAAAACGGCCCAGCCACCTTTTTTAGTTGAATCCATCGAATTGATATCGATTTTTTCATTCTCACTGACTTTGCTTTCTGCCGCCATGAACTCTCTCCACTCTCATTTGAAACTTAATTTAATTGTCTAAGGTTTGATAATATTTGTAAACTAGTTCAGAATGTTCGAAGGAAATCTCACAAATGCAGACTAAACTAAATCTCATCAAAAATATTTTTCTCTTCGCACTTCCAATTATCACAGGACAAATTGGACAAATGCTTTTCGGAGTCGGCGATATTGTGGTCGCTGGACGATACTCGAGCTTAGCAGTTGCGGTTATTGGTGTAGCCGTTATGATTTTCGCTCCTTTTCTCATGGCGGGAATTGGAGTCCTCATGTGTACGGGCCCACTAGCCTCTCAAATTAAAGGAGAAGGTAAAAAAGACCCGACATTCTTGTTTAATGCTTATATCGTCAGTTTCATTGTCTCATTCGTACTTTCACCTGTTCTCTATTTTAGCGGCTTGTGGATTCATCTCTTAAAACTCAATCCTGAATTAGTTGATCAAGTTGTGCTTTATCTACAGTGGAGTTCGTTCTCCTTGCTTCCCGCTTTAATTTTTCAGGCGACGAAAGAATATTTACAGGCCCAGGGAAAAACCTACGGACCCAATGGGATCATTATCATATTTAACGTGTTCAACATTCTCTTTAACTTTCTCTTTATGTTTGGTTTGGGAAACTTTGCTGGATTTGGAATTCAAGGATCCGCGATAGCGACTCTCCTTTGCCGACTCCTCATGGCCGTTGCTGTTTATTACTACATGAAAAAAGTGACCGAGTTCAAACCTGTGGCCAGAACTGAAATCATCAAGAAAATTTTTCGTCTTGGAATTCCCATTTCCTTCACACTTCTATGTGAGGTTCTCATTTTTGCAGTGGTAACAATTCTTGTCGGTGGAATGAGCTTAACTGCTTCAGCAGCGCAAAGCTTAGTCATGAATCTTACTTCACTTACATTTATGGTTCCACTGGCGATAGGAAGTGCAACGTCAGTTCTTGTTGGCGAACAATTTGGAAAGCGCTCTATCGGCGGCATAAAAATGTATTCTCAGGGCGCCGTTATTCTCACACTTTTTATTCAATTGTTTTTTGCCACTATCTATCTGACAGTTCCCGAACTCGTTTTGAAAACAGCGACGTCAGATGCACCCGTCATCGCTTATGGTGCCGGACTTCTTTTTTGGGTTGGTCTTTTTCAAATCCCGGATGGAATTCAGGTTGTACTAGCAGGAGTCATGCGCGGATTAAATGAAACGAAAATTCCAATGATTCTGGGATTTGCTTCTTACTGGATCATTGGTCTTCCAAGCGGATGTTATTTTGCTTATCAAAGAGGACTTGAAGCACGAGGATTATGGATGGGTCTTGCCATCGGATTAACCTGCATGTGTGTCTGTTTGGTGATTTTTTACGACAACAGAATTAAAAAGCTATCTCGTCTAATGAATAACTGATCTCTTTCTTGGCGAACGGATCGAAAAAATCAAGTCGATAACCCATAAGGCGAAGTCCACTTTGATTTTTATTTCCTTTACCATATTTAGGATCGCCCATGACAGGGAAACCGATCATCTCAAAATGCCTGCGAATTTGATGTAATCTTCCGGTGTGAATTTGTACGAGCAAGAGAGATTTCTCCGCGTTCGCGTCCAGGATTTTAAAACTCGTGCGGGCCTCTTTGCCATCAAGATTAAGATTTATATCACCCGTACCACTGTTATATTGAAGAGCGATGTTACCCAAGACTTCTACTTTATAAAATTTGCGAACATTTCCTTTTTGCCATTGGGTAGAAAATAAACCAGCGGCCTTCTGGGTATAAGCAAGCAACATAAGTCCATGAGCTTCACGGTCCAGACGATGAACGAGAAATGATTTACCTTTCGCTTTTTCCACTTGTCTTAAAATAGTGCAATGATCACCAAAGTCAGTTCCTTGAGAAAGAAGACCTTGCGGTTTATACCACAGTCCCCATTCCTTCTGATCATAAACAACTTTAGCTTCCGGAACTTCCAGGGCCAGAAATTTAGGATCGAAATTAAGTTCAACAAAAGATTGAGTTGTGAGATCAGCAGTCGCACGACGAACACGAACCCTTTTTGAATCCGTAAATTTACGAACCCACACGCCTCCGTTGTTTAAAACTTTTTTCAGAACACTTTTAGAAAGTTTGGAATGTTTTTCCAGGAAATCAATGAGAACAAGAGGATCACCTTCTTGAACATTTTTTTTAACACTAAAAACTTTTGTCTCGTTCATGCGTCTCTCAGAATCAAATAAAAAAGGCCTGGATTAACCAGGCCCTAATTTAAGTCAATTTTACTCTTCTGACCAGAGCATTATTCGTTGATAAGCGCTCTGTAAGCATCAACTCTACCACCTGAAACTGAAGCAGACTGCAGTTTCGAAGTTTTAGTAGATGTGCGAATCAATCTTTCACGGATTTGAGCTGGAGTTAAATCTGGCTCTTTTGATAGTAGAAGCCCAACGATTCCTGAAACGTGAGGCGCTGCCATTGAAGTTCCTGAAAGATTTCCGTATCCACCCTTGTAAGTTGAAAGGATAGCTGATCCTGGAGCTGTTACGTGAACAGATTTTACACCATAGTTAGAGAAGCTAGATTTCGTTCCGTTACCAGCGAATGATCCAACTGAAATAACGTTTGAAACTTCATAGTTTGCCGGGAAACTTGGACGGCGATCGTTATCTGCAGAATCATTTCCTGCTGCTGCTACGAAAGTGATTCCCGCTTGTTCAGCTGCAGTGATGGCATCCATCAGGGCCTGCTCACGCTCACCACCACCCCAAGAGTTGCTCATAACATGAACACCACGTTTGATAGCATAGTCAATTGAACTGATAGCATCGATCGTTTCTCCTGAGCCTTTGTCAGAAAGA
>CBIHOP010000303.1:0-4314 GCA_966211385.1 uncultured Bacteriovorax sp. | reverse complement strand
AAGTTGGACGTTGTAGTTTTTCCATTGCCAGACTTGTGCGCGCGAAATTTCCAGAGTCGCGAGGTCTTCCATCAAATTATTGTGAGCGACACATCCCAACCCTTTTTCCATTCCAATGAGATAAGCAATGGCCACCTGAACATTTGTTTTTAAGCCTTCAATGGTTCGTGGTCCTCCTCCTTCCATAATGAGATTTGGATGGTCTGGGAACTTTTCATCAATGAATGAAAGTTGGTTTTGTTTTGGAAAACATTTAAGTGCTGGACCAATAAAATATGGATGGGATACCCAACATCCGTCATGACCTAATTCGAATTCGCGTGTCTTATCTTCCATGACTTTTTTCGTCTGGACACCTCTGGTTTCAGCATCTTTTCCTGGAGTAAAAGCGGCCATACCGCCAATGGCGAAGGCACCCCGACGGTGGCAGACATTCACCAACTTTTTGGCATAGTTTTCCATCCAAAATTTTTTCATGGTGATTTCACTTCTGTCTGAGCAGATGCGAGAAGGATGATTCTTCAGTGTTTTTATGTCAGAGAAAATTTTATCCCAACGTCCAACGTTCATTCCGACTGCATGATCTTTTAATTCGAAAAGAATTTCTTCCATATTAAAAGCAGCCGGCAGAGTTTCTATGAGAAAGGTTGCTCGTAGAGTTCCTCGTTCAAATCCTAATTCATCTTGAAGAAAACAGAATAAATCGTTCCACCACCAGGCTTCCATTGGATATTCGATTTTTGGTATATAGTATTTTGGAGTTTTACCAGATGCGATTAGTGTTTTGGCCGTATGATAAAAACACGTAGCGAGGTCTAGCAGTCCTGCGGAAACAAACTGGCCATCAACTTTCATGTTCGATTCTTGTAAATGAAGTCCACGTACTCGAACCATTAATCCGGCCATGTCCTTAGGATCAAGCTTGTAAGTTTTATTCGAATCTTCTTTGGTATATGACAGATCGCCTTTGGCCGCAACGATGACATTGGTGTAGCCATCAAGAACATTTTCCCAAAGCGGACGCATGGAACCTTCAAAATCGAGCATGGCCATATCGGCACGAACTCCATCAGAGTTCCGTGAGAGCATATTAATAACCATTTTTGTATCATTCACAGGCCCTGTGATTTCCACTCTTCTCATTTGAAGATCATGAGGAATAGGGGCAACTTTCCAATTTTTATCTGTTGATTCCGAACGTAGAATTTCTGTTCTTGGAATGGAGCCTTGATCGTAAGATTCTTGTCTTAATCGTCTCACTGCTAGAAGTTGATTTCTTCTAATTTCCAGTTTGCGGTGAAGGTTGGCGATAAGATCAAGTAGTCGAGGCTCAAATATTTTTTTTGATTTATCACTTAAAGCACCTTCCGAAATTTCAATGGCATTATTTAATTTTTGAAGTAGGTCGTGATTCAGCATCATTGTAAAGTATGCTCATTAGTATCAAGTTGCTGCTTAAGTTTTTCTAATCCTTCCATCATAACGTAATCATCCCAAACCTGATCTAGTTTTTTGATAGCTCATGTTATTTCTCCTAATAGTGTTGAATGTGTGTCATGACTTTGTTGAATCAAAACCCGTTTTTAAATCAATCACTAGCGGATTAAGATTGAAAGCGAATTTTCGCTAAAAATTTTCTTTCGCTCCTGTGCTAGACACGTTCTCTTGACGGCGTTATATAAAAAAAATGCTGAAGAAAAAAAATGTCCTCAAATTTATTCTTGGCCTTAAAATTCGACAACTGCGCGCGCGCAAAAAAATATCTTTAAAAGATCTCGCTGATCGCACTGCACTTTCATCTTCATATTTAAACGAAATCGAAAATGGTAAAAAATATCCCAAAGTAGAGAAGTTAGCAGGTATCGCTGAGGCGCTTGAAATTCCTTTTGAAGAGCTTATTTCATTTAAGACGGGGAGAAACCTCCATCCTCTTTTAAATTTCTTAGAAGGAGATATGGTTGGAAAAGTGCCATTGGATATTCTTGGACTGTATGAATCAGACGTCGTTGAGCTCATGGGAAAAGATCCTGAGAAGTTTGCATCATTTGTGCTTACTGTTTTGCAACTTTCTCGATCATTTAATATGAAGCTGGACGATCTCTATCGTGCTTCGTTGCGCTCTTATATCGAGTTAAATGACAATTACTTTCCGGAAATTGAGCGACTGGCAAAAAAATATAGAGCTGAGTTTTTTCAAGAGTCGATATCTCCTGAAGCATTAGAGAGACACTTACGAGATAAATTTGATGTACAGACTGATTATGATCAAATTAATAATTCTAGTTTTAAAGATCAGATTCATTTCTATTTCAATAGAGATTTGAAGAAACTCTTTTTAAACGCTCGTCTCAAACAAGAACAAAGAAAGTTCTATCTGGCAAAAATTTTGGGTCAATGTTTGTTGAAAAATGAATTGCAAACAACAAATGGATTTACTGAAAAAGTCATGGATTTTAAATCCAGTTATTTTTCCAATGCTCTTCTTGTTGATGAAAAAGAAATTACTAAAGATGTTAGAGCGATGTTCAGCTCAGCTCAATTTGATGGAGCAAATGTCCTCGAAAGCATCAAAAAATTTGATGTTACTCCTGAACTTTATTTTCATCGGTTGACTCAAATTTTACCTACTCATCTAAAAGCATTCGAAATATTTTTTTTGGCCATGTCTCAGGAAGATTCTCAGGCGCCTGTAGTGATGAATAAGGAACTACATCTTTCCCAGCTTCATCGTCCCCATGGAGTAAGAATGAATGAAACATATTGCAGACGATGGGTTGCTGTTAGAAGTATTGAAGGACTTAAATTAAAAACAACAGATGATGAGCATGTGAGTGCTCAAATCTCACAGCTCAGTGATGGAATTGAATATTTTTCTTTGTCCCTTGCAAAACGTTCGAAGTTCAAATCAGAAAAAATACAATCATATACCATTGGTTTTCTTATAAATAATGAACTCAAAAAAACATTGAAGTTTCTTAATGAACGTAGTTTACCTAAATTGAAGATTGGTCAAACATGCGAGAGATGTTCAATCACCAATTGCGCGGAAAGAGCCGCTCCGCCGGTTATCTATGATTTTCAAAAAATGCATCAAGATAAAGAATACTTTCTTTCTGAACTTCGATAGAAAAGGCCACACCGAAATGTGGCCCGGATAATATTTTAGAAAAGTCTCATGTTAATTTCAGTGAATCCACCGATAAACTCATTTTTGAGTATGTTGATAGATTCATTCAGAGCATCTTGTAATTCAGTACTAAAATTCGATAAGTTTTGTTCGAACTTCGAATCTACTAAATCACTCTCTTTATCTGAAATTGGCAGTGCTGCCCCGGTTATTGTTCCTAACCCAGCACCCAGTGCTAAATAAGTGAGAGGATCCAGATGTTTTGCTGATTCAACAGCATCATGTGCTTTCGTTCTGACTGTATCTGCTGCATCACTCATTCTAGATTTGGCATGTGCTACACCTTCGCGCACATTCTCTTGAACATTTTCGAATTTTGATCCAACTCTGTCTTTCACATCTTGAAATTTACTTTGGACGTTTTCTCTTACTCCGCCAGCTCGAGATGTCTCAAGGTCTAAACCTTCACCAAATCCCATGCTGTATTCTTCGCTCGTCGTAGTTGTACTTCCGACTTTAGCGGCCATTCGTTCTTTAACATCATTCACGCGGTCTTTTGCATGACTGAACTTATCTTGAACCGAATGAATCTTATCTTGAACATTATGTAATGTTCCTTGCGCAGAATGAACGGCTGAACCAACTTTATCAGTCACAACATGCGCCTTTTCACGGGCATAACTTTCATAACTGCGATGGTTTTCATCTTCCATCAGGAGTAGAGTTCCGAGTGTAAGTAAACTTGTACCAACTGGGTTTGCTTTTAGATGTTCGAATGTATCAGCTGGACTTCGTCCACTTCTGTAAAAAATGGCATCATCGACGAGTTGACCTGGGGTCATTCTCTGTTTGATTTCTTCAAAGTCTTGCTTAACTTTTTTGATATCAGCAATGACTTGCTGTTTTAATTCCTCAGTTGATTTTCTGTCAGTATTTCTATCAGTGGTGTAATTTGAATTCATTGATTCGCTCCTTGAACGATGTTTTTATTTCTCCAAGTGTTTCCAAAGATTGTCTTGGTTTAATTTTGTCTGCATCTAATTTAGAAAGCGCAGCTCTCACCATGACATAACCGACGATGAGGAAAGCAGCTGTGACCAGAGCAGAAGCGGACCAAACAGGTATCACTCTGGATAATAGAAAGATCGCTGTCATAGCAAGGGTAATGACTCCTACAAAGAGTAAGG
>CBIHOP010000302.1:0-4321 GCA_966211385.1 uncultured Bacteriovorax sp. | reverse complement strand
AATTTAAATAGCTAATGAGGGGATCAACGCCGGAACTTGCACCGTGAAAATGTGATTCCATTTGGGAGAAGATTTTCTTTAATTTTGTAATGTCGAGAGTTGAATGAGCTTCTTGTTCG
Organism: uncultured Bacteriovorax sp.; assembly: GCA_966211385.1. GTDB lineage: Bacteria > Bdellovibrionota > Bacteriovoracia > Bacteriovoracales > Bacteriovoracaceae > Bacteriovorax. The sequence goes on along the minus strand of CBIHOP010000302.1, from coordinate 4,202 downwards.
TAACGATCGAAAATCGCGGCAACAAGAGCACCACTGCTCCCTACTCCATATCCTTGTGGAATGGTCGAATCAAAAAACAATCCTTGAGAAATATCAAATTCAAATGATGTGATATCAAATTGAAACAACAATTGTTCAGCTTCGATAAGTTGTTTGAGATAAAGCGAAAACGCCTTAAGCTCTGGATCTACGACTGAAGTGTTGTCTCTTCGAAAAGTAAGTGCGCCTTCAAAGAGTGCGTAAGGAATCGAGAGTGCCATTGAGTTTTGAATGACACTATATTCTCCGAAAAGAAGAACTTTGGAGTAGAATTTTTTTTCAGATTTATCATGACTCATGGATCTGGTGCCTTTCTGGATATCCTCCCGCTTCATCGTGGATAATTTTCATTCCGGGAATGAGAGTCTCACACCAAGCTTGAACTTCTTTTTTATAAAGCGCGGGATAAAGTAAATGAATGTTTGGACCAGCATCGATGGTAAAACAAACGGGGATATTCTTTTCAGCGCGGAAAGCGCGAATTTTTTCAATGAGAAGTAACGAATCAGGTTTTAGTAAAATATAGCTGGGAGTTGAAGTCATCATGAGTGCGTGAAGCATGAGGGCCTCGAGCTCAACGATCTCGATAAAGGTCTGCATGTCGCCTGTCTTCATGGCAGAAAGAATGCGCTCACAATTTTTGCGTGCGAGATCAAAACGCGATTCACGAAATGGATGAGTGTCCATTAGTGAGTGCCCTGCTCGGCTTGATACAGATTTTTCTTTGGCATCAACGATTAGAATTGAATCACAAAAATCATGAAAGTCAGGATGAATATCAGATTTCGAAACAGGTGAAGCGTATTCTTCGCTCACCAATCCCCAGCTCGCCATGAACGGATAAACGGAACGTCCTGCGGAACCTGAAGCAAGTCTCGCAAGCTCAGACGCTTTCTGATTAAAGTCAGGAAGCTCTTTCCCAGTAATCATTTCATGAAGTGAGCACAGTGATAAACAAAGTGCTGCCATTGATGAAGCAGATGAAGCAATCCCTGATGAATGGGGAAACGTATTCGAAGATTGAATAACCAATTTATAGTCGGCCAACCAAGGAAAAAAAACTAACTGCGTTTGTAAAAACTTAACAATTTTTTCCTGGAACTTCTGGTTAGATGATCCCTCAAAAATAAAATCAACTTCGACTTCATTCGCGGCTTTTGCAAGCGCAGTAACATGAAAATGAGTCAGTGATTTTGTCAGCGTAAAACTGACAGAAGGATTAGAAGGTAATTGCACAGGTCTTTTACCCCAGTATTTCACCAAGGCGATATTGGAAGGAGCAGACCAAGAGACTGTATATTTTGATTCAGATTTCAAAAAGTGTTCCTAGTGTAGCAAATGGTTTGAAAAGCCCATTTTCACGGAGTCTTTCGACTGTGCTTCAATAGGATCAGAAATAAGATCGCTATAGCGATAAATAGTGCTCAACCCTTTTTGTGAGAAATAGTTTCTTACGTATTCAAGGTCGTGTTCAGTAGCGACGAGAACGAAGTCCCCACCCCATGCACCAAGTGACTTAATAGCGCCTGGAAAATCAGGGAAAAGTGAATCTTTTACTTTCGGTAAATTTAGAGTTGATGAAACAATTTCTTCATGAGTAACCATCAACGTTTGAAATTGTTTTAATGTTGAGGCCACTAAAAATTCTTGAGTGAGTTCTGAAATTTTAGCGATAAGTCCTGAATCAAAAGGACGTTTTTTCGAATAGTCTTTAATTGCTTCGCGAGAGTTTTTCTTATTTCCAAGATAAACGAAAAACAGATTATCTTTAAAGCTTGGATGGAAATAAACAGGAGACCAGTTCGGTCCACTTGAAATTTTACGATAGCCAATCGGCCCGTCTGATTGAGCGCAGGCGATGTCATATCCTGAACCACCATGTGTTTTAAAAAGAAGCTCAAATGGCGAGACGTAGGCCCATTGAGCGATATTATAGATGAGTGAAGAAGAGCTTCCGAGTCCCCATGTAAGCGGGAAACCTAAACGCGTTTCAACTTGAACGCCGACATCGTCTCTCAAGAAATGAGGATTTTGTTTGCGAACTTGCAGTAATATTTTTTGTAGGAAGAGAGCTTCTTCAGAAGGTTTTTCATCGAGACATTTGAAATGCCAGAATTCGAATTGAGAATCAAACCAGCAGTCACCGTTTACATCAAACGATTTCCAAGAAAGCACAGGAGAAAATGAAGGAGAATATTTAACAGAAAGAGATTGTCCGACTTTTGTTGGTAGCGCTAAAGATAGAGCACCATCAAGAACAAAGTATTCACCTGACAATAAAACTTTACCGTGACCGAAATAATATTGATCTTTTTCAGGACACGTTTTTTTTAGTTCGTCGTTAATTTGATTCAGATTAATTTGGTTCATATTCTTCCTAAAAAATTCTTAAGCGTACTTTCTTAATTTGGCGATAAATTCGCGAACACCTTTGAATGAAATTACTTCATTGGCGAAGTGAGCTTTCGCTGCTTCTCTTTCTTCGTGATTGGCTTCCAGGTGATTGAGGATATTCATGAGGTGCATTTTCATGTGCCCCTTTTGAATTCCGCTCGTCACAAGTGATCTTACGGCCGCAAAGTTTTGAGCAAGACCAATCGTCGCAATCACTTTCATGAGTTCTTGTGCATTTGGTTCGCCTAACATTCCAAGAGATAATTTTGCTATTGGATGAAGATTTGTTAATCCACCAACAGTTCCTACGGAAAGAGGAATTTCGAGACTAAAGCGGAATTTTCCATCAACGATCTCAACATTTGAGAGACCTCTGTATTGGCCGTCGCGAGCAGCGTAAGCATGGCCGCAAGCTTCGATGGCACGGAAATCGTTTCCTGTTGCGATGACAACTGCATCGATACCGTTGAAGATTCCTTTATTGTGAGTTGTCGCGCGAGTGACATCAATTTTTGAAATGCGGATCGCACGTGCAAATTTACTGGCGAATTCAGAAGCATCCATTCCAAGGCCAGCATCATTAAGGTCTTCGATTGAACATTCAACAGAAGCGCGGCACTCAGGCGTATAGTTTGAAAGGATGGCCATGATGACTTGCAGGTCACGTTCATCTTCACTTAAAAGTTCAGATGACATCACCATTTCTTTCCACGTTTTTCCTAGTGATTCTAAAACAGAGTTAATGAAGTTAGCTCCCATGGCATCGCAAGTTTCGAATTCGCCAAGGAGTTGGAAATATCCGGCTTCATCGGCCGTGCGATCAATAAGTTTCAGATCGCTCAGACCACCGCCTCTGCTTTCCATATTCGCAGTGAGAGGTTTCACACTCATCATGAGTTCTGCTTTTTTGGCCGCAAAAACGCTGAATAATTTTTCACTATCACCATTCCAGATGAAGTGAACTTGTCCTATTTTTTTTGTACTGATCACTTCTGCTTTAAAGCCTCCACGAGTCAGCCAGAAGTTTGCGGCCTTAGCTGAAGCGGCCACGACTGAACTTTCTTCGATAACCATGGGTACGCAGAAGAGTCTGTTGTTGATGAGAACGTTAGGAACAACTCCCATTGGGAAAGGAAAATTTGTCAGAGTGTTTTCAGAAAATTCATCAAGAATTTTTTGAACGCGTTCATCTTGGTGCCAGTATTTTTTGAATTCGGTTTTCGCAAATTCAGAATGAGAAAAGTATTGATCAACGATGAGGTCGATTTTTTCAAGTTTGCTTAGTTTTGAGAAACCAGTAATCGGTGAGCTGTTTTCTATTTGCATGGGGCCTCCACAATTGGGCGCACTCGAAGAAAGTTATGGGCCATTTTCAGTGTTTCGATTTGGTCCGCAGTCCATTGTTGTAATTGATTATAATTTTCAGCGTGATCAAGAAATTTTTTAGCAAAACCAATGACGGAATTCATTTGAAGATTTGAGCGTAAGTAGTAACCGTCGAGTACGTCACTGATTCCGCCAGAGATGATAATTTCTTTATCACTTCCTGCTAATGAGTTTAACATGACAACCATTTCCTCGGCAGTATGTCCGACATTAGACAACTCTGATCCTCTAATATTTTTCCCTCTTAACATTTCCAGTTTAGAAAAATTTGTTCCACCAAAGGCCGCAAGCTCAATACCCGCGATAGGAAGTGCGAGAAGTGCTTTAAGACTCTCAGGACCCATTCCTTGGCCAACTTCTTTCACGATAACTTTGCCTTTATA
>CBIHOP010000301.1:0-4347 GCA_966211385.1 uncultured Bacteriovorax sp. | reverse complement strand
GTTTTGGCAGCGAAGATAAACTCAATCGTGTGATCCCGCTGCTCAAAAAATACTCTTTAAAATCTTTTAATCTTAAAGGAAAACATACAGAGTTAAATATTTGCGATGATGGAAGAATACTTCCCCGGAAGAAACACTGTTATCGCTAAAACTTCATTCCGAAGAAATCATAAATGGTCGTCCACTTAACTGTCATCAATCTCCAGCCAATGTAATCAGCTACCGACATGCTGGCATTAAAGTGTCCTGAATTTGTGATTGAATACAGTTCCACATTTTTATTACCCACAGATTCTGCTGCCGCCGCAAATTTAGATGAATGGGCAGTGTTCACTCGCGTATCGGTGCGACCATTGAGAACCACGATGCGAGGAGTGTTTTTTACTTGAGTCACGAGTTCCACAGGAGAGTATGTTTCAATGTACTTTCTGTCTGTTTCAATTCGAGAATCACCGTATTCGTGTTTCCAGCCAAAATTAAAACGTTCATCGAGTTCTTCTTTTCCAAGCATGTCGAGAACACCATTGTGAGGAAATGAAAGTCCAAAGTATTGCGGGTAGAGAAGTGCCGCCGCTGCTACAGAGAGCCCTCCATTTGAACTTCCAGCAATCGCAATTTTAGAGGCAACAGTTATTCCATGATCAATGAGATCTTTGGCCGTTGCGGCCATATCTTCATATGTTTTTTTCTTATTATGTTTCCAGGCCGCCTGATGCCAGGCCGATCCATTTTCATTTCCGCCACGAACGGCCGGACCAACATAAATACCACCGCGAGCGATAAATTCTCTGTTGTAGGCATTGAGATTATTTTCAAAATATCCTGGTGAATTGAATCCGCCATAGACTTCCATATAAACCGGTGCGTTTTTAAGTTCAGTTCCTTTTTTGTAAACCATACGATAAGGAATCATTGTTCCATCAAAGCTCTTTGCAAAACGTTCTTCGAGCACTAATTCAAAATTCGAATTTGCCATGATCGCTGAGATAATTTCAGAGGAAATAACAGGATTTTCTTCTGCCAAATTCCATGAAAAATCGCTTTTGTTCATGGGAGAGGCGAGTGAAACTGTAATGATTTTATCTTTTAGCTCGAGACCGGCCACTCGACAGCAAAAAGGAATAGTGAGTGTAGAGAGTAACTTTCCGTCCCTATCATAGGCCGAAAGTGTCTTCGTAAAATCACGCTTTCTTTCAATGAGTGTAATACCTTCAAGAAAAGTCTGATCTGAGGGAACATCCTTAAAAGTGAGTAACGTCTTCCATGTTTTTTCTTTTAAATCGTAAGTGACATATTCCACGGAAGTTGGGAGTGAGTTTTTTTCCGGAGTATAATGAGTTCTTCTGAACCAAAATTTAGTTCCTTCATTTTTTAGGACTTGCAGATCGTAGTGCATCCCAAGCGAATAAACTTCATCGCGCGTGATGATAAATTGCTCGCGTTCTTTTAATTCATCTTCTTCCATGATCGCCGCGTGAATCCAGTTGGCATCGAGATTCCACATCTCAGTGTTGGCAAGCAGGAGTTGAGGTTTATTATTGTTGAGAATAGAAAGCGTCGCCAAACCTTTAAGCGTTTTATCATTTCTTTCTATGATGAGTGTTTCATCATCTTTGAAAAAAAGATTTTCACCACGATAATGGGAATCACCGCTCACATATTCGGTTTCGCCGCTAGCGAGATTCAGCGTGATCATTTTATAATCGTCTGTTGAACCTTTGTAGCTCAAAAGTAATACCGCTCGGGTTTGCGATGGATTCAATTTGAAGGCGACAATGTTATAGAGATTGTTGCGAGAAAGTATAAGAGTTGTAAAAAGAACTTTTGAAGTTCCATCTTCTTTAGTCTCTACTAGTTCATTTGCTTTACCTAAACCACGATCATAGAGCACATAGGTGCTACCATTATTGGCCGTGACCGCATCCATGATGTATTCAGTCGCAAGGGATTTAAAATGTTTCTCGATAGCTTTTAGATTGGAGCTTGTCTTCAATCTTGCATTCACTCTTCCATTTTGTGCTCGAACAAACGCTTCACGTTCAGCTGAATTTTGATTGAATGCTTTAAACTTTTCAGAGTTTGATTCCGCCAGTGCGGTCAGCGTGAAACCCAATGACAAGGCCGTGAAAGTGATAAGCTTTAAAAGCATAGAAATCTCCATTCAGGTGAATAGAGGAGTTCTAGCTTGTGGTAGAAGCTTAAACACTTTCAATCGATCAAAGAGTGTAATTTTTACTTAGTTTTTTTGATGATGTCTGAGAGAGTTTTAATTCTTTCAGGCATTTTCTTGTAGTTAAGTGTACTCATGTAGATGCTTGAAGAAGGGAGACCTGGAATTTCTTGAGTTTCAAGTTTGTCTTCTTTCTTGATCAGATGATCAGGAACGATAGCGATCCCCACGTCATTTTTTACAAGAGTAATGATAGTAGAGAAGGAGTCCACCATAACAATGGATTCACTTTTGTTTTTAGAAAGTTTGAAGAGGTAGTCGTTGTTGGAAAAAACAACCCAACGGTGATCATTGAGCTTTTTACGATTCACTTCTTCACGAGAGATAAGAACTAACTTTTCTTCGAAAAGTTTGAGCGACGTAACGAGTTCCGATTGGATATTTTCTGTACCGAAAATAATATCGAATTTGCTTTCTTCGATTCCTGCTTTTAGTTCCGGCATATCCGCTACATGAACCGTCACGTCGCGCTTTTCTTTTTTCAAGTACTCGGTGAGCATTGGCGTAAACCAGTTCTTCAGCAGACCTTCGAGAATACCAATTGATAGGGGCAATTGGTCTTCTCGTTGGAAGATCTGCAGAGAGGTTTTTTCAAAACTCTGCGATGCTTGATAAAGCTCTTTACCTTTTTCAGAGAGAATCACTTTTTTGCTCGAGCGAATAATTAACTCTTCTTGAAGAGAATCTTCGAGCAGCTTAATCTGACGGCTGACCGCAGATTGAGCAATATTAAGTTCCTCAGCAGCTTTCGAAAAGCTGGAGTACTTTGCTGTTAACATGAATGCTTTTAAATATCGAAAATCCAGCATTCTTATTCCGCCTGCACAGGTGGAGTTTTTTCTGGTGCGCTTCTCCAGAATTTACCTTTGAATTCGCTTTGCGCATGGTTCGTAATAACAAATCCCTCTGCGTCTTGGTTAAAATCTTGAATGAAGTCAACCGAGGCCTCTTGAAGATAGAAGGCCGCAAAAGGATCGATGACGATGATAAATTCTTCGTCATGGTTAGCGATCTTTACTTGAAAGTCGTCATCTTGAAGATCAGTGAAGCCAGCTGCGTAAGTGAATCCTTCGCAACCTTTTCCTGAAACGACAATGCGAAAGTATTTACCCGCCAAGGTAAAGTCATTGTCCATGATGAGTTTTAGTTGGGAAAGGGCGCGTTCAGTAAACATGATAACAGGAGGGAGAACCAAGTCTTTGTTAACTTTATTTTGTTTAAAACCCATGTGAAATTCCCATGCGAAAATTGTTTGTTGGTGCTAATGTTGTAGTGCCAGAGTACTATCGAACCAAAAAAGAATTTACAAGTCAAAAAGAGGATTTTTTTTTATGAAGCTCCACTACAAATTAGTCATCGACGCTCCTTCAACGCATCAAGTTCGTGTAATCATCGAAGGAAAAAAAGAAAGCCATGAGCATCATTTAGAATTTTTTCTTCCGCGCTGGAGTCCAGGATCTTATTTAATGCGTGAGTACTCGCGTCACCTGTCGAATCTGGTGATGGAAACAAAAAATGGTGAACGCTTATTTTTAGAACAAACTGATATTTCATCTTTTGTTGTTGATTGGAAAAAAAGTGATCTCAAAAAACATGATGATCATTTTATTTTTTCATACTCTGTTTACTGTCACGAACTCACAGTGAGAACGTCTCACGTTGATAGTTCCCATGCGTTTTTGCACTTGCCATGTCTCCTTATGGGAGTGATGGGAAAACACATGGACGACCCGACCATTGAATTAACATTTCCACCAGCATGGTCAAAAGTCACAACGGGTTTGAAAGATATTTCTGTCAAGCGCGAAGTGTTTCTTTATACAGCACCTAACTATGATGATCTCATCGATTCACCCATTGAAATTGGTTGTCAGGAGACAGATGGATTCCGCGTGGATGGTATTGATCACGATGTTGCGTTTTACGGACAACTTCTTCCGCATAAAGAAAACATCAAAGAAGATACGAAAAAAATCGTTGAGCACATTCAGAAATTTATGGGTGGAATGCCGTATGAAAAATATACTTTTTTCACTCACGTTGTTCCTGGATTGTACGGAGGACTTGAACATCGCAACTCGACATGGCTGCAATTTTGTCCGACGCAATTAACGAAC
>CBIHOP010000300.1:0-4372 GCA_966211385.1 uncultured Bacteriovorax sp. | reverse complement strand
GCCCATGCGCCCGGCAAGAACATATTTTTTAAGTAACGGACACGGTCTGTATTTTGTGTCTCCCAATCCGTCGTGAAGCACGTCCATAATCGCTAGACATGTATCAAGACCGATAAAGTCCGCAAGTTCTAAAGGACCCATTGGTTGGTTCGTCCCTAGTTTCATCGCTTGATCGATATCTTGAACAGAGGCCACGCCTTCATAAAGCGCGTACACAGCTTCGTTAATCATCGGCATAAGAATACGGTTAACCGCAAATCCTGGAACGTCATTAGCGCGAACAAAAACTTTCCCCATCTTCTCTGAAACAGCAGCAACCGTGTTGAATGTTTCATCAGACGTTTCGAGTCCACGAATTCCTTCCACGAGTTTCATGACTGGTACTGGGTTCATGAAGTGCATTCCAGCAACAAGCTGCGGACGTTTTGTCACGGCTGCAATTTCAGTGATTGAAATAGAAGATGTGTTTGTCGCCAGGATTGCTCCTGGTTTAGCGATCTCATCTAATTTTTTAAAAATATCAAATTTAATTGTTTTGTTTTCTGTCGCCGCTTCGATCAAAAGATCCGCGTTTTTCATGTCGCCCATGTTGTTCACAGGCTCGATAAGTTTCATCGTTTTTAGGACGAATGCTTGATCCCACTTTGCTTTTTCAACGCCTTTCTTAAGTTGAGTTTCGATAAAATCAACGCCCTTTTTCAAACCTTCTGGAGAAACGTCGAAAACTTGAACTTTGTATCCTGACATGGCCGCCACTTGAGCGATCCCTCGGCCCATTTGCCCTGCGCCAACAATACCAATAGTTTGGTTGGTTTGCATTTGTTACCTCTTTTAGTCATTACGAAAATTTTAAGAATTAAGCGCCCCCATCATACTAGAGGGGGGTTAACTTTCACAAATAAAACCTTGCCAAGTTTTTACAATTAGAATAAAAAACTATTCTCATTAAAGATTGCTGATTGCAAAAAGTTGAATATCTAACGGTAGGAGTTAATTGTGGCAAACCACAAATCATCAGAAAAAAGAGCAAAACAAGATATTAAGAAAAATCTTAAGAACAAAGTTAACGAGTCTAAAACTAAGACTGCAGTTAAAAAAGTTAGAGATGCACTAGTTGCTGGTGATAAAAAAGTTGCTCTTGAAGCACTTAAAAATGCTCAAGCTGAACTTCGTAAACTTGCTAAGACTGGCGTTATTAAACTTAACACTGCTGCAAGAAAGACTTCTCGTCTAGCTTCTCAAATCAATACACTTAAATAATTTCTTCGGAAATATTTTAAATAGAAGGCTTCCCTTGAGGAGGCCTTTTTTATTTCAGCCCGGCCTTCGCCATCTTCACAAGTTCCAATCTCACTTGATCGATCACTAGAGGGTCACTCGACTTCGCCAGAATTTCCCATTCAGAAAAGGATTTTAGATAATGCATGACTTCCGTTCGGCTCCAGCGTTCACTCACATCAATGATCGCTTGATCGTATTTTGAGAGTCTGCCCTTTTTTGTGATTTCTTCCGGGAAGAGCACTTTCGTGAGATGGGTTTGCATGAATGCGAAGAGAGATCGCAGCCAATCGAAGTCCGTTTCTTTTTTCAGGATTTCCTGAAAGAAGGCCTGAGGTTTTGAATTGAAGATATCGATCAACTCGAAAAAATCCCAGCGTTCTTTTTTGATAATTTCCCGCAATTCATCCGGCGTAATTTTTCCATCGGGATAATATGTTTTGATGGTGTCGATCACCCAAACAAACGATTCGAAATTATGTTCAAGGTGTTCGAGGACAACTTTGGAAATCTCATTGGAGACTGAGAGTTCTTTCGACTTCAAAGCGAATTGCCAGACTTTAGGACCATCCCAAAATTTGGGCTCTTCAAGTTCAATCGCCGTCACATTTTTATCTTTGGAAAGTTCAGTGAATTGTTTGTTGGATTTCGTATACACGAGAACCATAAAACGATCACTCCAATCAATAGTCGCCTCCAGGAGGTGTTTGATGACGGGAGCTGGAATATTCTCGGCATTCATCACAAAGATGTGATCCGTGCTGGAGAAAAACGATAAATTGATCAGGTGTTCATCGATAAAATCACGATTGATATCGACTCCCGAATAGAGCGAGAAGTTCAACTCTTTCTTGGGAAGTTTCATCATCACGATATGTTCAAGATAAGGATCAGTGATCAAAAAAGCATAGAGGCCTGGCTTTTTTGTATTGATGACTTCAGGATGTTTCGGGAGAAAATCCCACGGCTGAAACTTAGAAAGCATTGAGCACGACCTGCTTAAAATTCTGGGCCGCTCGTACTGCTGTTTCTTGAATGCTTCGTTCGAAGACGCCGCGATTTTTAACGAAGTTTACTTTTCCAGGTGAATCAGAAGTTGTGTTTTCACCTACAACTCGCGTGAATGAACTATTGAGAGAAAATGAATCCATGAGAACAACTCGTGGGTTTGTTTTCATGTATTTTCCTAAATCACTTGTGAGCAATTCAAGTTCTTCTTTTGTTGGACGCTTGATGAGAATGACTTTGAAATCGATACTGTAAGCTGTTTCCGCAGGATAATAAAAAGGGCTTCTTGCACCGACAGATGATTTAACTGTGTTATCACTGAACTGATAAGTTGAATTCACGACAACATCATTCACAGCATCTTTTGATTCGATGATCCCGATGAGAACTGCATCCGCATCTTTGTTGTCGCCACTTAAAACTTTAAGTCCTTCATAATCATTGAGCACGAGCATGACTTCTTTCGTCATGGGCGCGGCCAAATCAGGAAGAACAGAACGGTTAATAAACATAGGAACCGCAACGGATTTTATGTCGTAACCGATTAAAGGATTGTTATTGGTATTGAAGTGATATCCACCACATGAGACGAGGAAGAGTTGGCCCAGAACAAGGAGGATTTGAGAAAAAAATCGCACTTTCATAGCGCTAATGCTACCTTAAAAAACATAAGGCTAAAACGGTATTTATGTTAAAAAAACTCGTTAACTTCATTGATTCACCGGGTGCGTCTAATTCCTATGAAAAAAAGGGATCGGGATCGACTAGTACGCGTGCTTCTGTTGGCGAAAGTTTTGATTTCTTAAGTCTCATTCGCGCCTGGAAAGAAATCTCCGGCGATAAACTTTCTCAGCATACCATTCCCCTAAAAAATCAAAATGGAACATTGATCATTTTGTCTAATCACTCGGCCTTCGCCAATGAATTAAGTTTCATGGAGCTGCCATTAAAAAAGAAAATTTTCGAACGCTTTCCTTCGCTTGAAAAATCAATCAAGTCGATTAAGTTCATCGTTGATTCAACTCACTTTGATCGTCAGTACTCGCAATTTGTCGCTCCTCTTGAAAAAGAAAAAGTGAATCAACTGCATCCTTATTCGCCTGAATATAAACGTCTAAAAAAAGAAGCTGAAATGATGTTTGGTGATTTGGAAGATCTGGAACTTAAAGAGCGAATGATTTCGCTTTATCTGCAATTAGGCGCAGGGAAATCCAGTTAACGACAAATGCATTTTTATTTCATCAACGTTTCTTCCCGCTCTGATAATTTTAAATCCTTTATTCCTAAAAAAGACAATCGTTGAAGACTCTCCGGAAAGTTGATCTTTTTCACTTCCAATCACAAGTGCCTCGCGGGCGTGATCTTTTTGAAACTGAACGGCATCTTTAAAAGTAGTGATTGGTGGTTCACCCGTAAGGTTTAAACTCGTTGTGAAAAAAGGTTCCGGAATAGTTTTTAATAATGGATTGGTTGAATAACGAACTGACACCATATCACTTTGCCCATACACCCATGCTGGTATTGGTGAAAGAGCTGATGATAGTTCTAAACCGAGAGTTGATTCCATTTGAAAAAATTTTGTCAGCCACTCATCTGTCATTTCCGCTGGAAAAGAAAAAGTTTTTTTCAATGTATTTAGATTAGTGAACATGATTGAAAGCGGTTTATCAGCACTGGTCCTTTTAATTGTCGCAATATCCTGATGGGCCCATTGATCGTATATGGAAGCACCAATTCCCCAAACAGTGTCAGTAGGATAAATGAAGAGCGTGTGTTTTGTGGCCACTGCTTGCTCCGATTAAACAGGTAGAGGTTTATTGAGAATTTCTTTGAAGTAGAAAAATACGGCGAGCATGATGAGGGCCACAATGATCAAAATGAAGAAAAGATAATTATCATTACGGCGCTTGAGCGGAGCTGGAGCACTTTCAATCGACACCGCTTCTCTATTTTCGCGTACCGGAGTTTTCGCTGGTTTTGCCTTGCGATCATGCAGAAGTTTTTTGTCTTCATCGCGTATTGGTTCTTTTGCGACGATTTCTTTTTTCTTGAGTGGTTTATCTAAAACCGGTCGTGGTGCTTCTTT
>CBIHOP010000299.1:0-4379 GCA_966211385.1 uncultured Bacteriovorax sp. | reverse complement strand
CCATCACGCTGATCAATCATTCTCTCCTAGCGCTAATTTATTAGGCCCCAATGTGTGGGAATCTTTTCTGGCTCCCTGGAAAACGTATGAAGAAAATCCTGAACATGATGAATGGGAAACAATGATTAGCGAGGCCCATGCGATTTTTGAGAAAAAGATTTGTGAAAAAATTGTTCTTTCCCGCAAAAAAATATTTTCTTATGAAGACGAAATGGATTTGCTTAAACTCTTTACCGATCTTTATGAAGCTAATCAGGACAGTTCGCATTTTTCTTACTTCACCCAAAAACGTTTAGGTGAAGCTTTCATGAGTTTTACACCTGAAAAGCTCTTTAGTTTAAAAAACAAATCCCTGCAAACGCTATCGCTGGCGGGAAGTTCCCCTCGCGGAAAAAACGAAGCTGAAGATGAAACACTCATCCAAGAACTCATCAGTTCAAGTAAACTTGTTCATGAACAATCATCTGTGACGACAGAGATTGAAAAAATATTAGAAGGCCTCTGTGATGATGTTCGCGTTTCAAAATTGCAGGTTATGAAACTTCCCTATATTTTCCATCGCCAAAAAGACCTGGAAGGAACATTGAAAAAACAATTCGATGCTCTTCACGTTATGCAATCATTGCATCCAACACCCGCCGTTGGTGGAAATCCTAGACAAGAAGCACGGGAAAAAATTCTTGAAATTGAAAAAACAAAACGTGGACCTTATGCCGCTCCATTTGGAATTTTAAGTCCTGAATTCAGTGAGTGTGCAGTAGGCATTCGCTCAGCATACGTTTGTGATAACGTCATGACTGTATACGGTGGCGCCGGTATTACGGCAGGTTCTGTGGCCGAAGATGAATGGAATGAAACGGGATTAAAAATGCGACCGTTTTTAAAAGTCATCAATCAAACGGGAATCTAAAGGATTAAAAATGAAAAACGAAATACTTCTCACCCAAAATATTAATCGACTGTGGTCGAGTCTCATTATTGATGAATTTTTAAAAAATGAGATCACTCATTTTTATCTCTCCCCGGGAATGAGAAATGCTCCGCTTATTGCGGCCCTTACTCATCTTAAAAAATTTAATAACAATCTCTCTCTCTTCGTTTGCATGGATGAAAGGGCCGCGGCCTATCGTGCTTTGGGATATACAAAGGCCACAGGTAAACCAGCAGTGCTTGTCTGCACATCAGGAAGTGCGATGGCCAACTACATGCCAGCCATAGTGGAAGCAAAAAAATCAAACTTGCCTTTAATTATCGTGTCGGCCGATCGCCCAAGTGAACTTACATTTTGCGACGATAATCAAACGATTGATCAGATCAAATTTTATGGAGACTATGTTCAAGGTGAAATGGGATTAGGAACACCTACTGAAGAAATTTCTCCTCTCGTTTTAACATCCAGTTTATCAAACTTAATTCACAAATCGCTGTTCCCTCAAAAAGGTCCCGTGCACATGAACTGTGCTTTTCGTGAGCCTTTAGAGGATACTATTGTTCCGATGTCTTCTAGTTACATTGAACTTGCACGTGAACAAATGAAAAGAGTTGGACCGAGCACGAAATATGTTCATCTAGAAACTGCTCCTTCAAAGTCTTCACTTTCTTCAATTGCTGATATAATCGCTCAAAGTAAGCGTGGACTTCTCGTTATTGGAAGTTTGAATCCCTATGAATCAACAACAGAGGTCATGGCCTTTGTAAAAAAATTAGGATGGACGACTTATTTCGATGTCTCCAGTTCGCTTAAATATGCAGTGAATCTCAAAGATGGAGCTCTTCCAACTTTCGATCACCCGGAAGTTCAATCAGAACTTATAAACAATCCTCCGGATACAGTTTTTCATGTCGGTGGAAGGCTTACGAGTAAACACTATTATTCATTCCTTAAAAAAGTTCCGAGTATTAATCTCATCACACTTAGTTTGAATAAAGAAAAAGAAGATCCTTCACATCATACAAAGATCCGATTGAACGCTCATATCAATTCAACTCTTATTGAGCTTCAAAATATTCTTGCAGAAAAAACAATTCAATCAAAACCACTTGAATTAAAACTTTCAGCTTTTGCTGAAGCAAAAATTAAATTTATCGATGAAGCGCCTCTGTCCTATCCGGTCATCAGTAAAATGATTATCGATCAATCAAAAGATAAAAGTTTTCTCTACATCGGTAACAGCACTGTCGTACGCTCTTTTGATGCCTATTTTTCATTTGAAAACAAGAAAGACATCACGATTGCAACAAACCGCGGAGCAAGTGGCATCGAAGGCTTTATTGCCTCAGCTGCAGGATTCATTGATGGCTCTAAAAAAGAAATGACCTGCATCTTAGGAGACGTCGCTCTTTTTCATGACCTCAACTCACTCTATTTTATGCGCGATTTAAAAACACCTCTTAAAGTGATTGTTGTCAATAACGATGGTGGTGGTATTTTCACTCTCCTTCCGATTGAAAAAGAAAAAGACGTCGTCGATATCATAACTTCTCCGCACGGTATGCAGTTTAATGCTCTTACCGAAGCATTCGGGATTAAATACCTTAAGGCAACTAACAAAAAAGAACTCGAATCAGAACTAAAAAAACTGCGCGACTCCGACAAGAGTTGTGTTTTAGAAATAATCATCGATCATGAAACGAACAAAAAAGTTTATGATCAACTTAAAACGATAAAATAATGAAAAACTGGCTATTGGCCATCAGGCCCAAAACTCTTTTTGCTTCTATTGCCCCTGTCATTCTAGGAACAACCATCGCCTATTATGAAACAACAAAGTTTGATCCCATCATCTTTGTTCTCACACTCGTTTGTGCGCTTCTCTTGCAAGTGGCCTCAAATCTCGCAAACGATTATCTGGATTTCGCTAAAGGTGTCGATACGATTGATCGTTTAGGTCCAGTGCGTGTGACAAGTTCAGGATTGATTAGTGCCGATGCGATGAAACGTGCACTGGCAACTACTCTTTTTCTCGCCTTTATCTTAGGTATCTATCTCATGTGGCTAGGTGGTCCAGTGATCATGATTTTTGGACTTCTCAGTTTGTATTTTGCTTACGGGTACACAGGCGGCCCTTACCCGCTTTCAACAAATGGTCTTGGGGAACTTGCTGCCTTTGTTTTTTTTGGTCTTATTGCTGTAACTGGCACGCAATATTTGCAGACAAAAAGTTTTTCTGGATTAGGAATTCTGCTCGCAACCGGTCCTGGTTTCATCTCTGCTTGCATCCTAGGCATCAACAATCTTCGTGACATTAAAACTGATGAAGAGGCAGAAAAGAGAACACTTGCCGTAAGATGGGGAGAAAAATTCCAGCGTGGTCTCTGTTTATGGACAATCGTCATGAGCGCCTTATCCGTTGTCCTTGCGGCCTTCATTTTCAAATTAAAATGGATCTGGCCCGTGGCCCTTCTTCCGCTTTTCTTTTTTCAAACGTGGATGGCGATTTTCAAAGGTTCGATTGATGGCAAATTAAATTCATCACTCGCGAGAACGGCCCAATATAATCTCCTTTTTTGTTTGCTCATTTCTATAGGTCTATTCATGATGAAGCAGTATTACTGATGAACAAACTTGAGGTTAATGCCGAAAAAAGATTTTCTCGCTTTTCTGCTCCAATGCCGGTGCGTGGAAAATCAGTCTCATCTCTAGAAACGCTTTTTTTCTCATTTAAAGATGAACAGGGTTTAACTTTTTCTTTTTCGGCGTTTTCACTAACTGGACTTCATCACCTCTCACTTGATGAGATGGGATATCAGCTCAAAACATTTTTTCAGACGAACAGGTTGCGGTTAAACGATATTCGATTTGATCATTTAGGATTTAATACCGTTGAACCAAGGGCCCTTTCGCATCATCACCCTGAGGCCATATTTTTAATTGAATCGGCCCTCTATCTTTATCTTCAAAAAAAGAATAATTGGGTGGATCCATCAGTTAAAATCAATGAACTTTTCCGCAAAGGACAGAAATATTCTCAGGTCTCATGTCTAAAAATGAAGATTAGTCCTTACGATGATGATGACATTTTTAAGGACATCTCTGAATTGATTAAAAATAATCCTGAAATAAAATTTCGCCTTGATGGCAATCGCCAGTTTGAAGCTGAAACATTTCTCCAGTGGTGGAAAAAGGCCCAGAAATTTTGTCCTTCACTTCGCGAGCATTTAGATTATTTTGAAGAACCATTAAAAATATATGCTGAACAAAATTTTTTGCTAAAAGAATGGCAGCTTCCCCTCGCTCTTGATGAGTCGGCACATTCTCTGTACACACAAACTAGTGAAAAATTATTTGAAAACGAAACTTTTGTGATGAAACCCGGTCTTCTAGGTTTTTCTCAACTCATAAAATTCATGGATGCCCATCCAGAAAAGCGAATCATTAT
>CBIHOP010000298.1:0-4402 GCA_966211385.1 uncultured Bacteriovorax sp. | reverse complement strand
CCAGGAACTTCAGAAGCTAAGTGAAGAGCATCAACCCATTTCTGATTGTTGATGTCACGAAGCTGAACTGATTTTGCTTCTGAAATTTGTGTTTTTCCGCCAGGAAGTTGAAAGGCCTTAGCTTGTTTTAAATAAGCTTGATACTGATCAATTGAATCTTGCTCTCCACGATATTTAGCTGCAAGAATGATGATCGCTTCTTTTTTGCGGTCTTTATTGTCACTCTGACAAACCCACTCCGATCCTTCAAGGGCACATTCCCATCCATTTGGAAGTTCGAATTCACAAAACTGGCTTGTGAAAGTTTTCGCATGACCTTGTGTTGATACAAACATTAAACCCGTAAGAAGTACTAAAATGTTCAAGATTCTCATTTGTCATCTCTATGTTTAGAGTTAATAAAATTATTTATTTAATGTTACACTAAGTTGAAATTAATGAAATAGTTAATTCATTGCCTAGGGATTCTCATATCCTCTGGCCGCAAAACCAGGCTTAATTTCAATCTCTTTATATTTTTTCGTGAGCTTAATGACTGACCAATCTGATCCAACTTCATAAACGATGCCAGAAGCGACAAGTACGTTACCGCCAAAATAATCTGTCTGGTAGACATCAAATCGCATGCCTTTTTCTACATCTGTCGAAAGACCTTGATCGATACGCAGGAAGTTTCCACGAGCGGAAACTTTGAGAACAGAACCATCAATTGTGTATTCTTTGAACGAATCAATTTTTATCGATTCTTTAGTGATCCCTTCGCTGGCCCATGAGATGCCAATTTCAGCACGATTACCTTTATCGGTCGACTTACCTTGATAGATAGTTGAACCCTTCATCGTCAGTAAAAATTTATCAAAACCATAAGTGAATCCACCATACGGAATTGTTCGTTCGCGGTTGATGGCATTGAATAATCGAGTGGCCCCATTGGCCTGCAGAGGTTTTGCTGAAGGATTATCTGTGAAAGGATCAGTTTTTAGAGAAACGATTCCTTCAACCCCAGCGAAGAGTGCAAACTTCGTCCATTGATAGAGCCCTTCGAATTTGAAAAGAATTTCTTCCGACATATCGTTTGGGGCATTGTTGTAGCCAATTCGTGCGTTCCATTTCATGGCTTTTTTCCCGTGAGAAAAAAGTAAATCAATTCCATATTCACTCCCTGAATCACCCAAAATGGCCTCATCAGTTGGTATGGTCACCGCAGTCGCATAAAGTTCATTCTTGTAAAGTGTTTGTGAATAATGGACACCTAAGGCGTAACGAGCTTCACCCAATGGAGCGAAAGCGTACTTCGCATACACTCCGATCGATTCAGGTCCACTCTTTGTCGCAGATGTTGTGGCAAAAGATGAATTTACATTTCGAACGCGTCCGAATCCTGTGATCTCGATGTTACTACTAACACCGTATGAAACGGCTAGATCCAAATCCATCATACGGAAATCGGAATCAGCGGCCATTTCAACTTCTTCACCATCTTGATCAAGATAAGAAGCTGTTTGAAAAATTGATCCCTTTATAGAAGCAGCGTAAGCGCTTTTGTTCAGCACTTCAGCGTCTAATCTTCTGTCTGGTGAGGCCCAAGCGCTCGTGGCAAGTGTAACTAAAGAAATCGGAATCAGGCATTTAAGCATAATTGGTCTACGAAAAAAAAATGATTCCGAATATCGAAATCAAATAGATTATTTTTTGCTGTCCACTGCTGGGGGGTCTTCTCAAAAAGGATGAAACTCATGGCATTCATCACAAACGGGGAAGAGAATTCTATTTTGGCCGTTTCAATCGCCGATTCTAATTGATCAAAGTAATCAAAGCGTCCAATGGCCAAAAGTGGATTTAAAGCATTTTTAGTTTTTTTAAATTTTGCTCCCTGCTCTTTCAGAAAGAAATACAAAGACTCCTGACAGTGAAGCAGATCGGGAGAAATAATTGGAGTGAGAGCTAAATGTCCTTTCTTCCCCATCGAAAAAGTAATGCCATTGAATTCGATTTGAGCGGCTTCCGCTAAACCATGCAAGTGGCCTTCGAGAAGTTCAGAGAGTTCTTCCAAGAAATCTTTCATCTCTTCATTTGTTTTGAAATCAATGGTGAATGGTGGAAGAACAGTGAGCTGTAGCTGCTCGCCTTTCGCGTACTTCGAGTCGAAACGCTTTCGAAAGCTTTCGACTTTGTTGTGGTGGATTGAGCTTGGGTCAAACGTTAAGCCGATAAAACATTCCATGCTCACTCCTTGAAAGAATATTCCTAAGTACTAGCTTAAGAACAATCAAGACTTGTGACAAGTGTTTAAGCAGCTTTTTTGATAATTGCCTTTTCAGATAGCGGAAGAACGACTTGATTAAACCAGCTTCCATCTCTTTTATCATAGGAGAATTCTCCCCCGCACTCATGGCAAAGTTGAGCCGTTGATTTAAGACCAAGAGAAGATCGGCGTACCTGTTCGTTTTGTTCAAGTACTTTATTGCGAGTTAAAATTGTTATTGAATGAGAGGTCATTTCTAATTCAATAAAAACCTCTCTCCCTGAATTTTCCGCAATATTTTTTACGAGATTAGTGATGATTCTTGAAAACACATTGAGTGACCATGGGACTTTTACTTCGCCATTGAGAGATCCTTTCAAACTTGTGGTTACAAGAAATGAATCGGCCGGCAGATAGAGCGTGATGAGATGATCAATTCTTCTTGTGAGATCTTCTTCGTGAACATGTGTTTGAGCAATTTCTAAATGGCGGTGACTAAAACTAGAATGCTCTTTGAAGAGTGCTTGCAGGAGAACAATTTCTTCTTTGACTTGGGATAGTTCTGATGATGTTAATCCACTCGACTTTTGTTCTTTGCTTTCTAAAAAGAGTGACAGCCCATGCAGATGATTGGTGACATCGTGATAAAAGAGACGTTCATCGCTTGTCTTTTTTTTGATTTTTTTTATCAAGCGGCCTCCAGTTATTTGCTGAAGGCCGCCTATCCAAGAATTATTTTACTGGGAGGTATACGGCCTTCGTGCCAAGTGTTTCTTCAATTCTGAGCAACTGATTGTATTTTTCCATACGGTCTGAGCGGCTTGCTGAACCAGTCTTAATGTGACCAGCACCTGTAGCTACGGCCAGATCCGCAATGAAAGCATCTCCAGTTTCTCCTGAGCGGTGAGAAATGATGGCCTTGTAGTTGTGTTTAAATCCAAGTTCCATCGCCTCAAACGTTTCAGTTAATGTTCCGATTTGGTTCACTTTAACAAGAATCGCGTTTGCTTCACCCGCTTTAATTCCCGCCTCAAAAATCTTTCTGTTAGTAACAAAGAGATCATCTCCTACTAACACGACTTTTTTTCCAAGGGCGGAAGTGAGCTCTACCCATCCTGCGTGATCGCCTTCATCAAGACCATCTTCAATAGAGTAGATCGGATATTTTGAACAAAATTCTGAATAGTAATTAATCATCTCAGCTGAAGTGAATGACTTACCTTGCATTTCATATTTACCGTCTTTAAAGAATTCTGAAGCTGCACAGTCAAGTGATAGGGAGATATCTACGCCCGGTTTATAACCAGCGTTTGTAATCGCCTTTAAAATAAGCTCGATAGCTTCTTCGTGTGATTTCAAATCAGGTGCAAATCCACCTTCATCACCGACATTAGTTGAGTATCCCGCATCAGTAAGAACTTTTTTAAGCGAATGGAAAACTTCAACTCCCGCACGAAGATTGTCTGAAAAAGATTTTTTCATATGAGGAACAATCATGAATTCCTGGATGTCGAGATTATTAGAAGCGTGAGAACCACCATTGATAATGTTCATGAGTGGAGTTGGCATCACATATTGTTTCTGAGGATTAGGTGCCCCACATTTTTCATAAAGATAGTTAACAAGATCCATTCCTTCATCAAGAGCACCGGCACGAGCACACGCCATTGAAATGCCAAGAAGAGCATTCGCTCCTAATTTAGATTTGTTTTCTGTTCCATCCATCTCAAGCATCATTGAATCGATTTGCTTTTGAGCAGTCACTTCCATTCCAATAAGTTTTGGAGCAAGAATGCTCTCCACATTTTTAATGGCCTTAAGAACAGATTTTCCCATGTAAAAAGATTTATCACCGTCACGAAGTTCCAGTGCTTCTTTTGATCCGGTAGACGCTCCTGATGGAACAGCAGCTCTTCCTAAATTATTTTTTTCTGTCCAAACATCAACTTCAATTGTTGGGTTTCCACGTGAATCCAGAATTTGACGAGCTTTGATTGATTTGATTTTAGACATAATGATCCTTATTTTTTAAAAAGGGGCCAAGGAATTCGTTCCTTTTTTTAGCGACCCATTGATTGTTGCTGCTTGAATAGAAATGAAAAGTATCTGATAACGATCCCTGACCTAACATACCATTCAGTTTATCTTTACTGAGTT
>CBIHOP010000297.1:0-4404 GCA_966211385.1 uncultured Bacteriovorax sp. | reverse complement strand
TTAAAGAAAAAGAAAATAAACTATCGTAAAATAATTCTTTTTCCGCTCCCAATATCAACTCATAACTTATAAGTCCTGATCGTTTATTAAGGGGAAAGTAATTGGTTGCTCCAGAAGTCTCTTCGTGAAAAATATCTGTCGTGTGAGTGCTTAAAGCAACAGTGAGATAATCACCTTTTGTATCAGCAGCTGACACACTTGCTGCACAAAAGAGGGATAAAAAGATTAAGAGTTTTCTCATTAACGTACGCGCTCAATGCCTTTCTTAATCTCTACCGTGAATGATTTTCTGTATGGAAGTCTATTCGTAAATCTTTTTTCATGAATTGGGGAAATCGAAATATCTGATGGAGCTCCACTATCCCCTTCGATGTTCAAATCATCGAAGTCGAATTTTTCATATTGTTTATATGTATAAATAACCTTTTTCCCTTTGCCATCTGATTGAGGAAGTTCATCTTGCGCAAAAGATGGTATTGAAAAAGATAAAGCGAGAAGTGTTAATGTTAATTTCATTTCTAGTTCCTTATGAATTTTTCAACTTTCGCTGAATAGTCTTTTGTTTGACGGCTTTCATTTCCTGCAGCAGATACATTATCTAAAACTGTTTTAGCATCGATTGGTCTATTCAAAAGTTTTAATGAAACAGCATAGTTTAAACCAACTGAAGGTTTTGAAAGTACCGCTTTGTTAAGTTTTGAATAAATATCCACAGCTGCTTGATAATCACCTTTAATTAAGTGCGACGATGCCAACGCAGAAGAAATTTCTACATCATCAGGGCTGCGCTTGAGTAGTCCTTGGAAAATTGGAAGGGCCTTTCCAACTGTACCAAATTTTAAATAAAGCTGGGCCAGATTGTAGGTAGGTGTTACAGTGAACGCATTCATGTCAGCAGCAAGTTTATATGCGGCCAATGCCTTCTGAAATTTACCTTGTTTTTGATAAACAACACCAAGGTTGTTAACAGGTGGAACAAACTTAGAATCTAGGTCACGCGATTTATTATAAAAAAGAATCGCCTTGGCATAGTCATTTTTGAGATAGTAACAAGATCCAAGTTGATTCCAATAGCTTGTATTGTTTTTATATTTTCTGTATTCAACATCAGCAATTTTAAACGCCTCTTCGAATTTTCCCTGAAGACATTTCACGTTCATCTTCATGACAGCATCATCAGATTTAGAAAGCGTCTCTTCCAGTCTGGCGTCAGAAAGTGTTGATATTGACTCTTTCACTAAAGCATGGTTCGCTTCTTCAGTGGAAGTCGCAGTAAAAACGTCCTTATCTGAACGATACTTCTCTTCTGTTTTTTTATCGAAATCAAGTTGCTCCACCCATGAAAAGTCTTCTTCCTTTATAGGATCGTTCGCCACTGTTCTTTTCGTTGCAACAGGTTGGGAAGAACATGCACTCGCAAGAATTAAAACTAAAAATAATTTTTTCATTTAGCACCTGCTTTATCCATGATCATCGTCGCTGAATCATTATTGTATTCTGGAATAAAGTTAAATTCATTTTTAACTAAGAACCAGCCATTATCTGGTGAAAGAATGTTTTCCTTCTCGATTTTTTGAATGGCCGTCTCTCTAAAATCTCTAGCTTGCTTATCAATTGGAGCAACTAACTTTTCCATGCTTCCTTTGAACGACTTAATGTATTCAGGCGACTTACCATCTGGAGTAAATCTTAAAACTTCGTCTCTTAAATTTTCGTGACCTTCGACAAGGAAACGATAAGCACGCACAATTCCAATTCCCGAGCCTAATTCAGCAATCGAAACTGCTTCCGTCGTGATTTTGTCCAACATTGTAAATTTTTGCTTTAATGTTTTGTTATATTCAGCTTCAGGGAACTTGAGTGTTAAGCCGTTAAACTTTACAAGCTCTTGCTCCAGCGCAGACAAGCGAACTAATGAAATGGCATCCAAAGCTTCAAGTGGTAGATCAAGCTTCTGTTTTTTAGATGTTTCAAAATATGTCAGCATTTTCGTGCGAACTTTTTTTGCATCCTCAACCCGTCCAATACTCTCGAGCTCGTTAGCTAACAAGCTTGATGGATAAATGAGCTGTGGCCACATCTCTTTAGACGTTTCAAGATTGCGGATGACTTCGTTAAAAGACCCCCATTTATTAGAAGCGGCAAGTTCGTTGAGGTGGTCAAGATATCCAGGGAGAACGAGCTCATTCCCTACTGCGCATTTTGGTGCTTTGTGAAGGAGAGCTAAACTACGATCAAATTGTTTATCGGCCAGATAAATAACATTCGCATTTTTAAAGAATATTTTTTTATTCTTCGATGATGTCTGGCAAATCTTATCAAAGATTTTTTCACTTAAAGCCGCTGATTCCGGGAATTGACGACGCTGAAATAAATCTGTTGAAAAGAGAATGAAATCTTTCTCAAACTTAACGAGATCTTCTGGACTCATCATGACGACTGCACGATCGGCCCATCCATACATTTGTTTCCATTCACCTGTTTCATGAAAAAGAACAGCAATGTTGTAAGCAGCAGTCTTCTTGGCTTCTTTATCCGTTTCCGGTGATTTGTAAATTTGAAGATATCCCTTCAGGGCTCCACGCTTATCGCCTTTCAAACTTGCTTGTTCCACGCTCTCAAATTGCATTCCAAGGACAAGCGTTTTTACTTTACTTGCATATTCAGGACTTACTTTGAATTCTTGAGCTTCAATTCGACTAACCCATTTCGCAAGTGATGCTTTATCACCCTTGTCTTTGTGGTAGTCCATTACCTGCGCCAGCATTTTTTCTTGTGTGTCGTTTTGCGCTGGAAACGCTTTCTTATAATCGAGCAATACTTTTTCAGCAGCTGCCACATTTTTCTTTTCCATGTGCGCCGAAAAGAGACGTTGATAAATAACGTTCGATTTCTCACCTTGTGGATCTACTGACAAATAACCTTCGTAAGCTGGAACAAGATAAGTATCAACTGTACCTTTGCTTACATTTTTTCCAAGTGAAACCATGAGTGCGTTTGAAGCTGCATTCTCAGTTTTCTTGTCATTGTTCTTTTGTGCGCGCTTAATAGACTCTGCATAAAAAGGAACTGCTTTATCAAACTTTCCGATGGCAAAATAAGTTTCGCCGGCATGGAAGTAAGGAACTTGTGCTTTATCCGGAGTGACAAGAGCATCAATCATGAAATAGTCATTAGCTGCTTCAGCTTTACGATCGCGAATTTCTGGTTGTCCTTCATAAGTTTTCGCCACTAATTGCTGTTGAATAATGGCAGACATTTTCTGAGCGTTGAAACGCAATTGCTCGATTTGATCAGCATTTAATGAACCTTTAGAAAATTGTTGAGCAAGTGCTTTACAAGCTTCCAGGTGTTTTTGATCGCGACCGAATTTTTCATATAAGCTCAGAAGTTCAACATTGAATTCCACTTCTTCTTTTTCACTAGTTTTGTATTGAAGCCCATCACTCAACGTCTTTTCAGCAGCAGAGAACTTGCCTTGCTTTTTTAAGTAACGACCAACCTTAAGCATGACTTCTGAAACACTTTTTCCGTTTTTCTTATAGAAGTTGATAGCGTCCTGAGATCTTCCAGCTTCAGTATAGAAGAAAGCTAAATCTCTTTCGATACTGCTCGACATATCGATGAATTTTGGATTTTTAGATAATTCGTAAGCTTCGTTCATTACAGAAATTGATTTATCGTATTGGCCCATTTTGAAATATGACCATGCGAGATTGAAAGCATCTTTCGTCCACCACTTATCACGTTTGTTCTTTAAAGCTGCTTCATAAAGTGCAAGTGATTTATCGAATGAACCTTTATTAAAATAGATCTCTGCAAGTGCTATTCTAGATTTATCTGCAATGACAGAATCTCGTCTGGAAGAATCGAGTGCCATTTGAAAATATTTGCGTGACTGCTCGTCTTGCTTCAACTCTTTCGCATTATAAGCAAGAATGTAATATGCATCGCCTTTTTCATCGAAATTTTTAAACTTCTTAAGCAACACGAGAACTGTTTTTTGTGCTTGATCAAAATAGCGGCGAGAATCCTTGAAGAATTCTTCCTTATCCATTTGTGATCTCTTATCAGCAGGAACTTCAAGATACTTTTGATTCTCTTGATCTTTTAATAAACGGGCCTTCTCAAGAAGAACTTGCGCCATTCTGAGCATCAAATCTGGTCTTTGTGCTCCGATTTGTTTGTTCAATCTTGTTACTTCTCTAAGCTCTTCATCAAGAACTTTAATGAGTTCTGCCCGACGTTGTTCAACATCAGCGCGTGCTTCAAAGTTTAGAGATGTTCCTGTCATTAAAACTGCCATCATTGCAGTTAAAACACTTTTTCTTTTCATATATTACTTACATTCCGATTTGAGTGAGAAAACGTAATCACCAAGTTCATCGGCCCAAAATTCGCCGT
>CBIHOP010000296.1:0-4413 GCA_966211385.1 uncultured Bacteriovorax sp. | reverse complement strand
TTTTAACGACAACGGTACTAAATCTTTCTTGGTTCAAAGGCGATATACGCTTTCTTTGATGAAGGAAAATGGAGAAATTTCATCTCTGCCGATCTATCGCGATTCAAGTTTTCCTGGACAAAGTTTCTCGGAGACCTTGATTCCGATTATGGCCGATGGAAGACCGGGCGTGTACGTGAACTCAACTCTTATTTATGGTGAACGTATTTACAGTATGATAGCGAGTGATTCCGGCCTTATTAGACCTCTGGCCGTTTCGGTGGCGATCCCTTCAGGATGTGTTCCGCTTTCGCCAGAGACTTTTGAGCATAAACAGGACTTTCACTACCTATTCTTGTGCACTGATCCACAGAAGAAGGTCTCTCTTAAAGTCCTTCCTCTTAAGGCTTTTTAGTGTTACATTCCTCCCTGTTCTAAAAGACATACTCGTCCAATCCCATGGTGGGGTTGGACCTAATTTTTATTAGTCCAGGGGGATTTATGATTTATGAATTGTCAGTAGTGACAAAGCCGGAGCTTGGCGCGGAAGCTCACGCACAGATCGCAGAGATCGTTAAAGACACATTAAAAGGATTCGAAGGCGAACTTTTAATTGCAGACGATTGGGGAAGACTTCACTTAGCTCAGCCATACGCTAATGGCGCAAAACACGGGCACTTCCATTACTTCATGTTCAAATCAAACACACAAGCTAACACTGAATTAGCTCGTCGTTTTGGTATCAACGAAGGTGTTCTTCGTTCAATGATCTTCAACATCGGTGAAGACGCTGAAAAAGAAACTCTAGTTAAGAACTTCAAGTCGCCACTTTCAAAACAATACCGTGGTTCAGTTCTAGACAACAACAAGAACGAAGACGATGAAGAAGGTGGATTCGAGGATATGGAAGACGATCGTCGTAAATTCGCTAAGAGAAAATCTTGCTGGTTCACAGCTAAGAAAATCAAAGCAGATTGGAAAGATCCTCAAACTTGGAACTGGTTAGTATCTGAGTTCGGAAAAATTTCTCCAGCTCGCGTTTCTGGTATTTCTAAAAAACACCAGAGATTTGCAAACTCAGCAATTAAACATGCAAGACAACTTGGTATTTCAAGTTATCTTTCAAACAGAACTGCTGATAGAGCGTAAGGTTTAGATCGTCATGGTTAAAGCTGAACTACGCAAACAATTTGATCAAAACGCGACAATGGGAAAACTATTGTTTCTCGCGATCATTTCGGTTGCTCTATGTTCATTTGGACCATTAGGACTTTTTGCACCGGTACCTCTAACTGTGGCGTTTCTCCTTTACGGACGTGGACTCACGTTTGGAGTAGGAATGGCGTGCACAGCGATTCTTTGGATTCTTTCGATGAATATAAAAGGATTTCCCGGAGCTTTTGGCGGAATGTACTTAGTTGCATTTCTCTACGCGCTTCTTGTTGCGGAAATCATTTTTAGAAATATCAATCCGGTAAAAGGTCTTACTTATGGTGGACTGATTCTCGTGTTGCTTTCTGGATTATCAATTGTCGCTTTCGATCGATTGAATCCTATCTCATTGAAGTCTGAAATTCAGAATCAAACAGTGGCCTTAATGAGCGATATAAAAAAACAACAGCAGAATACTGCTGGCTTAACTGGCAAAGAGGCCCTTGAGTTCCAAGAATTTCTTGATCACCCTGAAAAATTGGCGACAGAAATTTACAATACTCTTCCTTCGATTGTTTTTGTTTTCTCTTTCTTTGGATTGTGGATCAGTCTCTTTGTGACTTTACGCAATTCAATTATCTGGAGATATAAAGTTCAATATAAGTTTAACTCTGCTGATCTTCTGCGTTTTAGAGCTCCTGATTTCTTCGTTTGGCCTTTGATTATTTCATTGATCATGGTTATTGGCGCAGACTATGGACTTCCAAAAGAATCAGAAACATATGGAATGAACCTCATCTATTGTTTGGGTGTGTTCTACTTGTTTCAAGGTTTCGGCGTATACAATGATTTCCTCAAATTCATTAGAATTGGTGGATTTTTTAAAGTTCTCTTTTTGGTTTTTACGCTTTTCATGGCCTACAAATTCTTAGCGCTTCTAGGTTTGTTCGATTTATGGTTTGATTTTAGAAAATATTTTACAAAAACGAAAAAAGACGAAGGAGATATATTATGAAAGTTATTTTAACTGAAAAGGTACCAACGCTTGGTAACATCGGCGAAATCGTCAACGTATCTGCTGGACACGCGAGAAACTTTCTCGTTCCAAATGGTCTAGCAATGGTTGCTGACGATTCAAATAAGAAGCTACTTGCAGCTCAACAAAAAAGCTTAGGTAAAAAAATCCAAGCTCAAAAAGATGCAGCTAACGAATTGAAGAAAAAAGTAGAAGGAATCACTCTTGAACTTATCAAAAAAGTTGGAGCTTCTGGAAAACTATTCGGAACTGTAACAACTGCAGAACTTTCTAAAGAATTAGAAAACAAAGGTATCACAATTGAGAGAAGACTTATTCACTTAGCTTCTCCAATCAAAGGTCTAGGAACTTTCGACGTAAAAGCGAAAATCTTCCAAGATGTAGAAGCTACTTTCAAAGTTAAAGTTGCTATCGATCCAAAACAAGCTGAAGAGCTTAAAAAAGCTCAAGAAGAAGCTCTAAAAGCTTCTGAAGCTCGTAAAGCTGCTGCTGCTCTTGCTAAAGAAAAAGGCGAAGAAGCTACTCCAGCTGCAGAAATGACTGAAGAGCAAAGATTGAAAATGGAAGTTGATAAACTTCTTCGTTCATAATCTTTCCCTTTTCAAGCAATTTAGAAGTTTTAAGAATGACCTCACTTTTGTGGGGTCATTTTCTTTGAGGTAATGAAAAAATGGCGATTTTAAATACACCAGCTAATGAACTTCCTCATGATCTCCTTGCAGAAAAGGCCCTCGTTGGTTGTCTTATTATTGACGGAACGGCCTACGCAGAAATTTCCAATCTCAAACTCACTTCAGCTCAATTCTATGATCCTCGCTACGGACTAGTCTTTGACGTTATTACCGATTTATCGCTCGGAAATCGTGCGATTGACTTCGTTACTGTCTGCAATCGTTTAAAAGACAAAGGTAAGCTTGAAGAAGTGGGTGGTGAATCGTTTGTTTCTTCACTAACTGAAGATCAAGCCTCATCAGCAAACGTTTACGAATACGCAAAAATTGTTAAAGACAAACACTCAGTTCGCGAAATTATCAAAACGGCGATGAGAGTTGTCCAAATGGGAATGAGCTACACAGGTGAAGCAGATGACTTCATTCAAGATGTAGAATCAAGCTTCTTCAAACTCACGAACGAAGCAAAAACCGGCGGTATGGTTAAGATCAACGCCACACTTAGAGAAAATTTAAAAGAGCTTGAAGATACAACTCGTAAAATGGGTGAGATCTCGGGTCTCTCAACTGGATATCCTCGTCTCGACGAAAAATTGCTTGGTATGCAGCCTGGACAGCTTATTGTTCTTGCCGCACGTCCAGCGATGGGAAAGACGTCTCTTGCGCTTAATATTGCCGTTTCATCATGTATTCAATCAGGACTTCCAGTTGCAATCTTCTCTCTCGAGATGTTAGCGACAGAACTTTCAATGAGAATTCTCACAGGACGCGCGAAAGTAGATTCAAAACGTGTGCGTACAAAAAACTTCTTCGATACTGATTTGAGAAGTCTTGCGCGCGCGACTCAAGAGTTATCTTCTCTTCCGATCTACATCAATGATTCTGGTAATACGACAATTCTTGATATCCAATCACAGTGTCGCAAGATTAAAGCGGAACAAGGTCTTGGCCTCATCGTCATCGACTACTTACAGCTCATGGGTTCCGTTAATAAAAACCTGCAGCGTGAACAGCAGATCGCGGAAATTTCCAGAGGTCTCAAGACGATGGCGAAGGAACTTGGCTGTCCGGTCATTGCTCTGTCACAGCTTAACCGTGGTGTTGAAACACGTCCTGATAAACGTCCAACAACTGCTGACCTTCGTGAATCTGGAGCAATCGAGCAGGATGCGGATATCGTAATGTTCGTTTATCGCGATGAAGTTTACTTCAAAGAATCAACGAAAGAGCCAGGCGTTGCTGAAATCATCGTTGGTAAAAACCGTGCGGGTGAAATCGGAACAGCAAAACTTGCATGGGTAGGAGCTTATACAAGCTTTGAAAACCTCGCAGCTCACCGTGAAGGACCATAGTCTTTTCACCGTACTTCCAAGAGAAGGAAAATTTGTTGCTCTTTCTGTAGCAACGGAAGCCTTTGCGTATACCGTGAATTCAAAAATAAATTTGATCACAGGAGAGCGTACAACGTTCTCCTTTTTCGATTGGTTAAATACTTTTGAACATCCTTATTCAAATTATAGAAATGAAAAAAGAATCGTTCATCTTTTTTACGAAGCGGGTTTAGTTTTTGAAGAT
>CBIHOP010000295.1:0-4453 GCA_966211385.1 uncultured Bacteriovorax sp. | reverse complement strand
AATCAAATGCAGCCCATGATCTTTATTGTGTCAATGGTGCCATAGGTGCAATAAACCGCATCCCCGTTATGATTTTCGATCTAGCTGGTGGAGCAAACTTTGCGGGTTCAAACGTCGTGGTTGGAAAAGCCGGCGGCCAGATGGATTTTATCTCGAATTATGAAAGTCTTGGTTTGCCATCAAATATGCATCCAAGAAATGCCGGACAAATTAACAATGAACTCGGACTTGCCTTTCATAGTGATTCTGGAATCCTCAGAGGGATCAATTCAATTGCTAACGCTACTGTAAGAGCAAAGATTGATGGTGGTATTTTTTGTGGAGCCTCTAACGACGATACTCAAAATAATCCTCACAATCCAATGTATTGGCTGGCCAAAGCTGGAGCTCTTGGAGAGCTCTCTAATTTAGCAGGTACGGTGAACAATGAATCGGGCGGAAATTCAAATGCACCAATGAGTTCGATTGTTCCCGCTCTTCGTCCGGTCGTTATCAATTCACCTCAAGACGCTTTAAACCTGGTTAACATTGGTCGATTGGGTTCACTTTTTGGAAACGAAAAAGCGCAAAAAGTGTTGAAGTCTATTGAAAAATTAAGTGCACAACGATTACAAAAATTTGAAGCAAAAGCACTTCCAGAACAGATTCGCGATCTCGTAAATTGTGGTTACATTGAAAGCCAGGATCTTCTCAACCGTTTTTCGGCAAATGCTGTTGATCCTTCAATGGATCCAATGGTTACTCAGGCCTTTAATAATCTGAATGATGGCGATCAAAGAAGAACAGCGAGTATGGCGAAACTTATTCTTGATGGGTATGTCGGCGTAGGGACTGTTCAAAAAGGTGGATACGATTATCATACCAATGAAAGAGGTACAGGCGAAATTCGTGATTTCGAAATTGGTGCGCTCATTGGAAGAGTTATGCAGCTTGCTTCTTTAAAACAAAAAGACATTCTCATTTATGTTTTTACGGATGGCGGAGTTTCTGCAAATGGTGCCGTAGACAATTCTACAAATGGTCGTGGAAAAATTCCTTGGGTTGGAGATAGCTCTCAACGTTCATCTAGCTTCATGCTCCTCTATCGTCATGCTGGAAGAGCTACACTGAGAAATGCAAATAAACGTCAGCTTGGTGCTTATAAAGATAATGGAGCTGTTGATACAACAACGAATCTCATCTCGAATTCAGTGACAAATATGTCAAAAGCTTTCGTGGCCAATTATCTCTCGCTTTCTGGACAGGAATCTAAACTGGAAGAAGTTGTCGGTGATAATCCATTTGGCAGCAATATAAACAATTATTTATTCTTCAATAAAATCGTATAAGGAATAGGTACTAAGAGTGAAACGTTCCACAAAATACAAAATTTCATCATTTCTTTGCTTAGGTGCGGTTTTATTCAGTTACAATCAGTGTATTAATCCGATGGCGACATCGCAAAAAGGTGCTGTGAAATTTTCCAGCAAAGAAGCTTCTACTAAAACAGCACCAACAACACCCACTAGTCCGGAGGGTGTAACTTCCGAACAGTTCAAAGCTATTTCCATCGATACTTTTAAAAAATCTCTCTATCCTATTACTCGCGCTCGCTGTGTTTCATGCCATGGAACATCCCAGACTCCATTGCATGCTTCTTCAAGTGTTGAAACAGCTCACAATGCGCTCATAGATTCTTCGAAAATCGATTTTAATAATATTCCTAATTCGCGAATGGTTCTCAAGCTAAAAAATGATCGCCATAACTGCTGGGGAGATTGCGCGGCAAATGCAACTGAAATCCACACGGCCATTTCCACGTGGAAATCTGAAAGAGAAAGACTCGCGCCGGTGGCGAGTGATCCTGAAACCGCCCTTAAAGGGAAAGTCACACGAGAAACAGATTCAATGAGTGACTTACTAAGTCCGGAAAAATTAATCGACACTGGAACAATTACACTCATGGCGGAAAGCGGCTCTCTTCGCTCTCCAATGGTAAAGGCCACTGAAAATAATGTTTCCTATATTTGGGCGCCAAAAGGAACAGGAGCTAAAACTTTAACAAGCACTGATGCTGGACTCGCCTTTATATCATTCAAATTAACGAATTCAGATTTCTATAAAGTTTGGATGCTCATTAGCGCTCAGGATACTTCTTCTGATTCGGTTTATGTGAAGGTTGCTGGAAGTGAAACTAAAGAATGGCATCCTGGAGCAACGACAGGATTTCAATGGAAAGAAGTAAAACACACAACATCGAATCTAGATTCTCCTTTTTACATCGCAGGGGGAACTAACCAAGGCGTGGAGATACGCCAGCGAGATGATGGTTTAAAAATTTCCAAAGTGATTGTGACTAATGAAATGAATTTTAATCCTCAAACTGCAACGAACACAAAAGCGACGATTTCATTGCCTATTAATGAGCTGAGTGGTGTTAGTGGCTCAACATTTGAAATTGATGTTGAAGAATACGATATGTATAGTTACAAGTTCACAAATCCAAGAATCAAATCCACAACCGATCTCTACGTAAAAAATCTAAAAGTATTGGTTAATGGAAACTTCAATCCTCAACATGCGACCTACACGATCGTTAACAAAAAAATAACTCCTTCAGAATCTAACCTTTCAACGTATTCAATGATTGTTTTAAAAGATAAAGGAAGTGACGAGGACCGTTTTTCATTCAGCTTTGAACACATAGGAACGACCGCTCCGACTGTAACGACACCTGCACCTACCACACCGACAACAACAACTCCTCCAGTGCAGAAGCTAACCTCGTTGCAAGGTTTTGAGCAAACATTGTATCCCCTTCTTCGTCAAAGATGTGCTTCTTGCCACGGTGTGAATCAAACTCCATTGCATTCATCAGCAACAGTAAGTACAGCGCACACAGTGGTGACTGAAAATACGCTCATTAACTTTAATAATATTCCGAACTCGGTTCTCTCTGTGAAATTAAAAACGGGACGTCACAACTGCTGGGGAGACTGTAACGCAAATGCAGCTGAAATTGAGAGCAAAATCACTATTTGGAAAAACTTAATTCAATAATTTTATGAAAAAAGGTTTAATACTCTCGCTAAGCTTGTTTTTTGCAACCATCGTTATTGATATGTTTCTTAAGACAAAGATGATGGATCAATTGGGATCACATCTCAATCGCGGATTTATTTTCGGCTCGCTTCAAGATCTCCCAGCGAGTTTAACGTTAGTGACATTAACAAGTTTTGGTGGATTTTTAGTATTTATTTATCTTATTCTCATTGTTCTGCTGGCGTCTGAGCTGGTTATGTTAAAAATCGGATTAGGTTTATTAACAGGCGGTATATTAGGAAACGTCATCGACCGCGCTCTTCATGGTGGAACTCTGGATTTCATCCCGCTAAACATTCCTTCACTGCCACCGATTGTTTTTAATCCTGCTGACGTCTTTCAATGGATTGGCGCTGCACTTATAGCGATCAATTTATTCACTAAAGAAGACTCTATCTGGTATCCGGATAACCAGAGAGGATTTTCGCTCATTAACAAAAAAGAACAAATCAAATTTGCTTTGAAGTTTTCGGCCCTTTCACTTTGTACATGTTTAATAATAGGAATTTTTTCTTTTTCATATTTCACACTTACTTTACAGGCCAACATGATTGAAAGCAGATCAACGGTCATTGCGTTTGCTATCAGTTATGTTTCCATTACTTTGTTTTTTGCGGTCGTCACCTTTTTAGCTGGTCTTGTTCTTTCTCAAAGGACTGCTGGTCCTCTTTATGCATTTGAGAAATATGTTGAAGATCTGCTAGCAGGAGAAGACAGAGAATTAAAACTGCGCGAAGGCGATAACTTTCGTCATTTAGAAAATGTGGCGCAAAGATTGCGCCAGCATTTAAAAAAATAATTACATAATTTCGAGAACAGCTGCGTTTCTATTGATCGTTAAAACTTTCAACGCTGACAAATAACGTTCAAAAGAATCGATGTCAGAATATTTTGAAAGTTCTTGAACGGCTTTGTGAGCAAACTCTCCGACTTCCTTCATTCCTAACAATTGATCAGCGGGTACGGACTCCCAAATGGCTTCAGCAGTCGCACGATCCTTGAGGGTTGCTGGATTGTTGATGAGTTCCTTGAAAGCTTTGTATTCCATTTTTTGGCCGGATTTACTGTAAGAAACATAAAGCTTTCTTGTTAATGACTCTTCAACACGACGGTAATCAGCAAGAACTTTTACCGCATCTGCACCACTCTTTCTTCCTGCAAGCTCAGCAACTGAAAGTTGGAATCCTTTGAAAGCTCCATAAGCGGTTTCTGATTGAACATACCGTTTAAGTTTAAGTGAGCTTCTTGCCTGCGCTTTAAAAGATTCATGAACAAGACGAGCTCTTGCTGTAAATATTCTTCTTAATGTTTGTCCTTCGGCCATCAAACTTAAAAACGGTATTCTTCTGCCTTTATAAAAATTAAATTCCGG